>NZ_WTKS01000079.1:0-466 GCF_011378625.1 Pseudoalteromonas sp. c7(2019)
CTTGGTCATATCGCGGTCAGTTACCAAACCAACAATTTTTCCATTTTCAGTAATAACGGCAGTCGGAGAACAAACCGCCATGATCTCTTCAGCTACTTTTCTAATGGGAGTACTTGAGTCAACTACTACAATTTTATCACTCGATACTTCGGATACTTTTTTAACAAACACCCCTTTTTCACTGTCTGACCACACAACATCTAATGCCGAATGCAAACGTACTTGTACATTACTGGCAAAATGCTCTGCAAAGTCTGGATATTCATCTAAGAGATTCAACAAATCTGAATGAGGAACTAAGTATAATAAAGTGTTTTCTATTGCGATTGCGCTGTAGTCTTCTTGCGATTCTTTGTGTTCATCAAGGAAAGTAAAACCAAATAAATCTTCAGCGCCTAGCTTCGCTCGCAGCATGCCATTATGTTTTCGTTGTTCCATCGAGCCAGTTCGAATCACATATAGATAA
>NZ_WTKS01000080.1:0-214 GCF_011378625.1 Pseudoalteromonas sp. c7(2019)
GTATATAACCCTATTTTTAGCGTGAAATCATATTATACATTCTGTAATTAAGGAGATTTAAAATGGCTACACCAAAAGCAAAAACTCAAGAGTCACAACAAAAAATCGAAGAAGCGTATCATTTAGCTGAAGAAGCGACTTCTGAAGCCGTTCACTCTTTAAAAAATAAAGCGCAAGAATCGTTAAGTGAAGGTTCTGAAAAAGTTAAGTCAGT
>NZ_WTKS01000080.1:258-463 GCF_011378625.1 Pseudoalteromonas sp. c7(2019)
GGCTGTGCTTTTTTAGCCGGATGGGCTGTTTCAAAACTGATAAAATAATTAAGCCACCAGAGAGGTTTTATGATGGAAAATACTCCAAATATGTCGAATCAAGATAAAGCCTCTCAAGGTACTCAAAAAGATCCCTTGTTAGATAATGATCAGTTAAATGATCAAGAGTCAGACAATGAATCGTTAGACAGTCAACAGTTAGGCT
>NZ_WTKS01000081.1:0-214 GCF_011378625.1 Pseudoalteromonas sp. c7(2019)
ATTTCAAAAATACTACAAAGAACAACACAGTTAAAAAGAGTTTAATAGCCTCTCCTGCGTAAAACCCCCTAAGAACTTTTTTAGATTGCCTAGCCCCTGCATGTGCAAAAGCCATCAAAACAAAAACGACATTAGGAAGTAAAAAAGTGAGCCCACCAAACAAAGCCGAATATCCTGTTTTGTTTGAGAAGAACACTGTTGAAATCAATGCAAC
>NZ_WTKS01000081.1:257-462 GCF_011378625.1 Pseudoalteromonas sp. c7(2019)
TTTTTTGCTAGTTTATCAACCACTCTGATTCCCTTTTACTAGCTAGCTTGAAACATTAAAGACAACTAAAATTAATTGTTTTATTGTCATAAACTAAAACCCGCCGAAATTATACCGACAAAAAATGTCAATGCAATATCGACCCATGCCTTGTTGTATAACAATAGAGTTAATTTGGAGTATATTTAATATGAAATGAGTTAAA
>NZ_WTKS01000082.1:0-461 GCF_011378625.1 Pseudoalteromonas sp. c7(2019)
GAACACCTTTTTTAGCCGTCGCCAAAGGCGTCGAGGGCGCATTTTATACATCATTAAGATTAAAAGATCAACAATTGTGGTAATAAATGCCTTAAATCCACCCTTTTTCTGCAAATGAGGTGTATTTTCCATCACCGATGATGAAATGGTCCAATATTTTAACATCAATTAATTGTAGTGTATTCACAAGTTTTTCAGTTATATTTTTATCCGATTCACTGGCGGTTGGATCACCTGATGGATGGTTATGAACAAGGATAATGGCAGCTGCATTTTCTTGAAGCACTTTTTGCACAATAACACGAGGGTGAACACTCGCGCTGTTAATTGTGCCAAAGAAAAATTCATGAAAACGAATAACCCGATGTTGACTGTCCAATAACAAAGCAGCAAAAACCTCATAAGGATAATCACGCATTTTCGCACTTAAAAATGCTTGTACTTGAGTCGCACTAGTTAAT
>NZ_WTKS01000083.1:0-246 GCF_011378625.1 Pseudoalteromonas sp. c7(2019)
CGATGGCTTGGTCAAAATCATCTCCACCCAGCGCTGAATCACCACCTGTCGCTAATACTTCGAAAACACCTTTATGTAGATGTAAAACTGAAATGTCAAACGTACCGCCACCTAAATCATAAACAGCAATCAGACCTTCTTGACCTGAGTCTAATCCATAGGCAATAGCTGCAGCTGTTGGTTCATTTAGCAAGCGTAAAACATGCAATCCTGCTAAGCGAGCGGCATCTTTAGTTCCTTGACGTT
>NZ_WTKS01000083.1:260-460 GCF_011378625.1 Pseudoalteromonas sp. c7(2019)
AAGCTGGAACGGTAATCACTACGCCACTTAATTCACCTTGCAAACTGTCTGTTGCACGTTGCGCCAATACTTTTAAAATTTCAGAAGATGCTTGCACTGCATTGATTGGGCCACATACTGTATTAATTTGTGCTAAACCACTTTCATGTGCAGAGAACTCATAAGGTAAGTGCGTTTGATCTAAATCTGCTAAAGATTTA
>NZ_WTKS01000084.1:0-459 GCF_011378625.1 Pseudoalteromonas sp. c7(2019)
CCCGGGCGTTAATAGTCCATCATTAGTTGAGCAAGCAATGGAAATGGGGTTAACAACATTAAAATTCTTCCCTGCTGGGCCATCAGGTGGTGTTGCGATGTTAAAATCATTAACTGCTGTTTATCCAGTGAGTTTCATGCCAACAGGTGGTGTTTCACCAGCTAACATTAATGAGTATTTAGACATTAAAGCCGTTCTTGCTTGTGGTGGTACTTGGATGGTTCCTGCTGATTTAATCGATAATCGTGAGTGGGATAAAATTGGTCAATTAGTTAAAGAAGCGGTTGCTGCTTTAAACTAATATACATATTGATAGATATAGAGCCTCGGTTATAGATTTAATCGAGGCTTTTTTATGGTTTGAATTTAATACCAACAGCTTTAAATGGCAGAACTCTTTTATTGTTTAATAAAATTCATGTCTGGTTAAAGCTTAAATAAAGCATTCAATCTTATAGC
>NZ_WTKS01000085.1:0-459 GCF_011378625.1 Pseudoalteromonas sp. c7(2019)
CCCCTTCTATAGCAATGCTGAATCTGGAAAATACTATTTATTAAATGCAGCATTAAAACGGTCAAAGCCTGCTTCTAAATCTGCAATTAAATCTTCTGGATTTTCTAAACCAATATGTAAACGTATCAACGGTTTGCTGCTATCCCATTGAGTAACAGTTCTGATTTTATCAATACCCGATACACTCAAAATCAAGCTTTCAAATCCGCCCCATGAAAAACCCATTTTAAAGTGATGCATATTTTCAACTAATGCAGTCAACGCCTTGCTGTTGCCCTCTTTTAATACAAAAGAGAATAAACCGTTAGAAGCAGTGAAATCGCGTTTGAAAAACTCATGTCCAGGGCAAGTTTCAAATGCGGGGTGACGAAGATGATCTACTTCAGGACGTGTCGCTAACCAATTAGCAATTTGCAGTGCATTTTTTTCATGCTGCGCCATGCGTACCCCTAGCGTACG
>NZ_WTKS01000009.1:0-209076 GCF_011378625.1 Pseudoalteromonas sp. c7(2019)
CTTGAAGAAGAGCCAGAGCTTGAAGAAGAACCAGAACTTGTAGAAGAGCCAGAGCTTGAAGAAGAACCAGAACTTGTAGAAGAGCCAGAGCTTGAAGAAGAGCCTGAGCTTGAAGAAGAACCAGAGCTTGAAGAAGAACCAGAACTTGAAGAAGAGCCTAAGCTTGCAGAAGAACCTAAGCTTGAAGAAGAGCCAGAGCTTATAGATGTAACGGTTGATGATTTTTCAGACACATCAGAGTCGCTTCTTGATCCTGAAGATGCACTTGAAGAATATACAGATGATACTTTAAAGAGCGTTGATGAGCTTTTAAGTGAGCTACAACAGGCCACTGATGACGACTATATAGAAACACCTGATTGGTCTTTAGATGAGCTTGATGATGATCTTGAAGAAATAGAAGTTGATCTTGGTGACGATCCGCTAGCGGGCGACGATGACTCAGATCTTACTGAAATTGAAGAGCAGCTTGATAGCGAGCTTGTAACGCCAAGTGAAGAATTGGATGAATATCCTGAACTTGAATTAGACGATGATCAATCATTATTAGAGAATGAGCCTTCGTTTGAGCCGCAAGAGCTTAAAGGAGATGCATCGGGTGATGAAAATGCAGTAGCACTTAGTCAAACAGAGAAAGATCTCGCAAATGCGCTTATGGCAGATGGTGATTTAGATAGTTTAGAAGATGATTTTGATGATGAACTATTAATTGATAATGACTTCTCTGAATTAGAAACTGAAACGAAGATTGAAGATGAGTCGCTTGATGATGATTTACTTCAAGAAATTAATAATGAGGTTGATTCTGTTGAACCACCAAGTATTGAAGATGACATCAAACCTCTTAACCTTGATGAAGTTCAAGAAACATTAGAAAGTGAGTTGCCATTTACCCCTGAAGAATTACAAGGGGATGATTTAGATGGTGAGGCACCGGGAGTCGCTTCCAGCCAAGCTGAGCAAGATTTAGCAAACGCACTTATGGCAGATGCTGATTTAGATAGTTTAGAAAATGATTTTGATGATGAGATTTTAATTGAAAATGATTTTTCTGAATTAGATGCTGAATTTGACGAAGATAGTTTAGAGCAAGCGCTAACTGATGAGTTATCAGACGAATCGCAAGAGCAAACAAATGCAGAGCGCGAAGCACAGTTAACAAGCTTAGATGAAGTGGGTAGCACTGATATTAGCTCTGACGACGAACTTGATGAAGAGTTTATGTCGAATTTGACGCAAACTGATTTTGATTCATTACTTAGTGAGTTAGCAGAGCCTGAAGAGTTAAGTGTTGATGACAGCAGTGAATTTGATGTTGACTTTGACAGCTTGCTAAAAGAAGACTTAGAGACAGATGATTCATTAACTACAAAAGAGTCACTTGTTGAAGGTAGTGATGTTGAGCAACTTGATAATGACGAATTTGTAGATATTGATTCATTATTAGAAGAAAGTGACGACGCTGAACTTGAACACGAACCTTACACCGACGTTAATATGGATGTCGGTTTGAGTGAGTTTGATGCATTACTTGCAGGTGATAACCCAACGGATGTTGATGCTGAAAGTGGTGGCTACTCAGCTAAACTTGATTTAGCGCGTGCTTATATTGAAATTGATGATTTTGATTCTGCGCTTAAAGTTATTGAGGATGTCATTAACAAAGGTCCTGAAGAAGTTCAAGAGGAAGCACTTAGCTTAAAAGCTAAACTAAAATAATTAAAATGTTTATAAGAACCCGTATCTAGCTTAGCTAAATACGGGTTTTTTTATGTGTATTGGTTTGATTACGACAGGTCTCCTTTTATTGCATCGTTAGATAGCATAAAATGCCTCGTTCATTAGCACAGTAGGTAAAACGGTAATTATGCGAGTAGCACTTGGAGTTGAATACAACGGCGCACGTTATAGTGGTTGGCAGCGTCAATCACATGTAAATAGCGTACAGCAAGAAGTAGAAAAAGCGTTGTCGCGTATTTGTAATCATCCTGTTGAAGTTATATGTGCAGGGCGTACAGATGCTGGTGTGCACGGCACAGGCCAAGTAATACACTTTGAAACGCAAGCCGATCGCGATA
This sequence comes from Pseudoalteromonas sp. c7(2019), assembly GCF_011378625.1. Lineage (NCBI taxonomy): Bacteria > Pseudomonadati > Pseudomonadota > Gammaproteobacteria > Alteromonadales > Pseudoalteromonadaceae > Pseudoalteromonas > Pseudoalteromonas sp. c7(2019). The sequence continues at coordinate 2,079 of NZ_WTKS01000009.1, forward strand.
TGGTCGCATTTACACTAGGTATGAATACTTTAATGCCTAAAGATATTGCTATTCGCTTTGCCCAACCGGTTGCTGATGACTTTCATGCCCGTTTTAGTGCTACAGCTCGTCGTTATCGCTATGTTATTTATAACTCCCCCCTACGAGGTGCGGTATTAAACGAGGGGGTTACGCATTTTCATCATCATCTTGATGAAACAAAGATGCAAGAGGCGTGTCAGTACTTAATAGGTAAACACGATTTCACCTCTTTTAGAGCGATACATTGCCAAGCGAATACACCGACAAGAACAATTCATCATCTGTCGGTACAGCGCCAAGGTACTTACGTTATTATTGATATTAAAGCGAATGCGTTTTTACATCACATGGTACGTAATATCACAGGCAGCTTAATGGATGTTGGTTTACATAAACAACAACCTATATGGATAAAAGAGCTACTTGATTGTAAAGAACGCGCAAAGGCCAGTGCTACCGCTAAGGCTGCTGGTTTGTATTTAGTGGATGTTGACTACCCTGAGCAATTTAATATTCCTCAAACACCTTTAGGCCCTTTATTTTTGCCTGATATAGATGTGGTATAAGTACTTTTTATAAGCACTTTTAACTACTAAGACCAGTTTTTTATACCGCGTTAGTGTAATTCATGTTTTAATTGAAAAAATTTGTCTGCTAATTGCTATTAGCAGGCTCGCGACACAGAACAGTATTAAGAGAGTTGCAAATGAGTTGGCTAGAAAAAATCTTACCTAAAACGACAAAATCATCAGGTCGTAAAGAAATCCCAGAAGGTGTTTGGGCTAAGTGTACATCGTGTGATTCAATTTTATATAAAGCTGAATTAGAAAAGTCATTAAACGTATGTCCTAAGTGTGACCATCACATGCGTGTTAGTGGCCGTAAGCGCCTAGAGCACTTTTTAGATGAAGGTGATCGTCAAGAGCTTGGTACACAACATGAGCCTAAAGACATTCTTAAGTTTAAAGATTCTAAAAAGTACTCTGACCGTATCAGTGCAGCCCAAAAAGCAAGTGGTGAAAAAGATGCACTTGTAGCTATGAAAGGCCGATTAAAAGGTATTCCAGTGGCAGCGGTAGCATTTGAGTTCTCATTTATGGGTGGTTCAATGGCTTCTGTTGTTGGCGCTCGCTTTGTTGATGCTGTTGATCAATGTTTAGAGCATAACATGCCGCTTATTTGTTTTTCTGCATCAGGCGGAGCACGTATGCAAGAAGCGCTTATGTCGCTTATGCAAATGGCTAAAACAAGTGCTGCACTTGCAAAAATGACGGAAAAAGGTCTTCCATTTATTTCAGTAATGACCGACCCGACAATGGGTGGTGTATCTGCATCACTTGCTATGCTGGGTGATATTAACGTTGCTGAACCTAAAGCGTTAATTGGTTTTGCAGGTCCTCGTGTTATTGAGCAGACTGTTCGCGAAACATTACCTGAAGGTTTTCAGCGTAGTGAATTTTTGCTAGAACATGGTGCAATTGACATGATTATTGACCGCCGTGAAATGCGCGATACCCTTGCACGCATTTTAGCTAAATTTATGAACTTGCCTTCTACGGAACAAGAGCATAGAGTAGCGTAAATTTCAGCTTTACTGATTACACGCTATGACAAAAACAATTCCTAGCCAATCATCAAGCCTTGATGATTGGCTTTTTTATTTAGAAAGTGTTCACCCAGCTAACATTGCAATGGGCCTAGAACGAGTTGCTAATGTTGCCAACAATATTGGCCTTTTAAACACTCCAAGTAAAATTATTCTTATTGCCGGTACAAACGGTAAGGGCACCACTGCACGTTGCTTAGAGTCGCTATTGCTAGCGCAAGGTTTTAGCGTGGGTACTTACGCATCTCCTCATTTAATTCGTTATAACGAGCGTGTACGAGTTAATGGCGAAGAACTGGCAGACCAATTTCATATAGATGCTTTTCACCAGCTTGAGCAAGGCCGTAAAGACACTCCTTTGACTTATTTTGAATATGGTACTTTGGGTGCGTTGGCAATTTTTAAACGCTGTAAGGTCGATTATGTATTACTAGAGGTTGGTCTAGGCGGGCGCTTTGATGCTACAAATATAGTAACTCCCTTTGCAAGCGTGATCACCACTATCGATTTAGATCATAAAGAGTACCTAGGTGATACACGAGAGTTAGTGGCTTATGATAAAGCCGGTATTTTTCGTGAAAATACGCCTGCTATTATAGGGGATTTAAATATTCCTCACACAATGACTGATTACGGCAAAGAAATTAATGCCAATATGACGTTGTCGGGCAGTGACTTTATTTTCAAAGAGAATGCTGAGAGCTTTAATTGGCAATATAAAGAACATAATCTTGTAATAGATAAGCCAGCAATACCGTGTCAAAATGCAGCAACTGCGTTAACTGCGCTAAGTGTTTTAAGCTTATTACCTAGTGAGCAAGTCATACGAAGTTGCCTCGCTAATTTAGTTGTAGAAGGGCGGTTTCAGCAGTTAAGCGCTGAGCCTTTAGTCTTTACCGATGTAGCACATAACCCTGAGTCGGCGCGTTATTTAGCCAATAAGTTATCAAGCTATAAAGATAAAGGCTTTAAAATTCATGCATTAGCCGCTATGCTTGCTGATAAAGATAAAGTGGGTGTACTTAAAGAAGTAAGTCACATGGTCGATGAGTGGTCATTAGCGAGCTTAAGTGGTCCGCGAGGCGACACTGCAAGTAATTTACAAAATGCACTGCAGGGTATATCTCATCATAATACTATCAATAGCTATGATAGTGTGGCACAGGCACTGAGTGTAATTTTACCAAAACAACAAAATGATACTATGTTGATTGTATTTGGTTCATTTTTTACAGTGGCCGGCGCTATTAATTACTTTAAAAAATAGAGAGGATGTCGGTGAACTCAAGTTTTATTAATCGCTTAGTCGGAACAAGTATAGTAGTGATCGCAGCAATTGTGTTTATCCCTAATATACTCGATGGCGAAAAAGTGCATTATAAAGAAGGCTTTAAAGCGATACCTGATCGCCCTGAGTTCAAAACAATCGATCTTCAAGAGTCAATTGATGAAAACATGGCTAATGCTGAGCCACTAAAACAAGATGAAATTGAAGATATTCAAGCTGACGATGAAGCTTTTGAGCAGCAAAACGCTATGGATGAAAGTGACTACGCTGTAGAGAATAAAGTTGTTGAAGCGACTATTGAACCCAAAGCTACACCGATCACTAAGGCACCGGTTCAGGCTAAACCAAAACCTATTGCGCCTCGTAAAAGTGATGAAAACCTAACAAGTATGGCTTACGTTATTCAATTAGGTAGTTTTTCACATGTTGCAAATGTAAAAGCATTACAGGCTAAATTAAAAGTTGAAGGGTTTAAAACGTTTACTAAACCGATTAAAACCCCAAATGGGACGTTAACCAAGGTATTTGTTGGTCCTTCGCTTGATAAAAATGAATTACAAAAGCAGCTTCCCCAGCTGAAAGAGCTTACTAAATTAAATGGTAAAGTTACGCAATACGAAGTAACAAAATAATTATAAAAGGCTTGTATCACAAGCCTTTTTTTATTTATTTATATTTGTTTTTATCATTATCTTTATCTCACAATACCCATTCTATAATGTTAATTTTTTGTATTGACTACAACCCAGTAATCTCCCGTTTAAACTTGCATACTAACGATGTTTGGGTATAGAATGCGCCCCAAATTAGCGACTAATTGGTTCTTATGATCTGGGTTGATTACGCCATTATTGGCATCATTGCATTGTCTACCATAATCGGTTTAATACGCGGCTTTGTAAAAGAAGCAATGTCATTAGCGGTATGGGCTGGCGCCTTTATCATCTCTAGCTTATTTTACCAATATTTAGCTTCCTTCCTAACAACCATTTCTGAACCCCTTTTAAGAAATGCTGCGGCCATAGCCATATTATTCTTTGCGACGCTACTGTTAGGCGGTTTACTAAACTACATTTTAGGTGAACTTGTACATCGTACTGGTTTATCGGGTACCGACCGTGTCTTTGGCATAGTGTTTGGTGCTCTACGAGGCGTGTTGGTCGTGAGCGCGTTACTCTTCTTTCTTGATGCTTTTACTGGTGCACCCAATACGCACTGGTGGGGCAATTCTATTTTGATTCCAGAATTTGGCTTTGTTGTTGAATGGTTCTTTTCGTACCTAGAAAACAACTCGAGCTTTTTAAATTCAGTAAACCGTTAATCGGCGAGGATAAATTACATGTGTGGTATCGTTGGAATAGTCGGAACATCCCCTGTTAATCAGGCGATTTATGATGGCTTAACTGTTTTGCAGCACCGTGGTCAAGATGCCGCGGGTATCATTACCATTGAGAATAATACGTTTAGCTTGCGCAAAGCAAATGGCTTAGTGAAAGATGCCTTTCACACACGTCATATGAAACGACTACAAGGTACAATTGGTCTTGGCCATGTGCGCTATCCTACAGCAGGATCTTCAAGCTCATCTGAAGCACAGCCTTTTTATGTTAACTCACCGTTTGGTATAGCACTTGCCCATAATGGCAACCTTACTAATGCAGAAGCTTTAAAAGAGCAGCTATTCTCTGAAGCACGTCGTCACGTTAATACAACATCAGACTCTGAAATTTTACTTAATATCATGGCACATGAATTAAGCAAATCTGATAAGTTGCATTTAGACCCTGAAGATATTTTTACTGCGGTAACCGAAGTAAACAATAAAGTAAGCGGTGGTTATGCAACTATTGCTATGATTATCGGCCACGGCATTGTTGCTTTTCGCGACCCTAATGGTATTCGCCCACTTGTATTTGGTAAACGCGAAACCGAAAAAGGTACTGAGTACATGTTTGCCTCAGAAAGCGTTGCGTTGAAACCGGACGGTTTTGAGTTTGTACGTGATGTAGCCCCTGGTGAAGCTATATATGTTACAGAAGAAGGTGAATTCCATTCACTTAGTTGTGCTGATAAGGCATCTTACTCGCCGTGTATTTTTGAATTTGTTTATTTTGCTCGACCTGACTCAACAATAGACCGTATGTCTGTGTACGCAACACGCGTAAACATGGGGACTAAACTAGGCGAAAAAATTGCACGTGAATGGGCTGACAAAGATATTGATGTAGTTATCCCAATCCCAGAAACTTCATGTGATGTAGCACTGGAAATTGCACGTGTGCTTGATTTACCGTATCGCCAAGGTTTTGTTAAAAACCGTTATATTGGCCGTACATTTATTATGCCTGGCCAAGAGATGCGTAAAAAATCAGTGCGTCAAAAGCTAAATGCAATTGATCGCGAGTTTAAAGGTAAAAACGTATTATTAGTTGATGACTCAATTGTTCGTGGTACAACATCAGCACAAATTGTTGAAATGGCCCGAGAGTCTGGCGCTAAAAACGTTTACTTTGCATCAGCGGCACCTGAAATACGCTTCCCTAATGTGTACGGTATTGATATGCCTTCAGCAGCTGAGCTTATTGCTCACGGACGTGAAGTAGAAGATATTAATGCAAGTATTGGTTCTGACGGTTTAATCTTTCAATCGTTAAAAGATTTAATAGCTGCGGTTAGCCAAGAAAACCCTGAAATTACTAAGTTTGAAACTTCAGTATTTGATGGCCAATATATTACTGGCGATATTGATCAAAACTATTTAAATCGTATTGATAAGCTACGTAACGATTCAGCAAAAAGCACCCGCGAAAGTGCGATGTCTTCAGGTTTAGAAATACACAACCAAGACGAAAACGAAGCTGATTAATGATTAGTTAATAAAAAGTCGTTACACAAAAAAAGGAGCTAATTAGCTCCTTTTTTGCGAAGGAAAGAAAGGGAACATTTCTATCAAACATGACTCTTTTTTTAGGTGAAATTTATTAAGTAAACATTGGGCTAACAATCCCATTAGTCCAAAGCATAGCTGTTACAGCTAAAATAATAACCAGTAATATTAATCCACACGTTACTACCGAGCTGGCGTAAATAAAGCCGCGCTCTTCTGGGATATGCATAAGTATTGGTACGCCGGTATAGAGTAAATAAACCGAGTAAGCCAGTGCAATAATTCCAATACACACTACAAACCAAAGTACAGGCCAAAAAGCGGCGAGTGCCGACATAAACACTGGTGTTGCAGTATATGCTGCAAGTTCAAGTGTTTGTGTAAATGTAGGTTTAGAGCCAAATGTAACCGCCATCCAATGGGCTAAATACGCCAATGCAAAAACACCCGCTATTAAAGCAAAATACATTGCACCTGCAATTAGCAGTGCACTATCGTGCGTTAAAAATACGGGATTGCCTGCACCTATACTCCATCCTAAATAAACAGATGAGTAGTAGCCCATTATTGAAGGAAATAAAGCAATCAGTAAAATATGCGACAAACTATAGGTTAAACTTTCATGGCGATTATCTATTGTTTGCCATTCTTCAAGTGGGTGAGCATAAATGCCCCAGAGGTGATTTAGTATCATAGTACTTACTCCATAAAAGGAACGTATTATTGTTTTGGTTGGTTTATTTTTATACAGTCTATGTACAGTTATGGTTCACTTATTTTGCAAAGTCAAGTTAACTCGTTATTAACATTTAGGCGCAGATAAGGGCTTTGATTTATCCCAAGCAAAATTTCGTGTTAAAATAACGGTCTATCAAATTTATTTAGTAATGAGCAGTCAACGTGCCACATAGCCAACTTTTAGAGCCGATTAATAACTTTTTATTGTGTACCACCCCAGAGCAATGGGTAGAGCAAGCAATTAAAAAAGAAAACTTATCAGTCATTTTAATAGATCACTTAATTTGTGAATTAAAAGCAGCTCAAAGTGCGATGTTTTTAATACGTAAATACGCGGTAGATAAAGAGGGTAGTGATGCATTACTCGAGTGGCTAAAGCCATTTGAAACGCTTATTTACAAACGAGAAGGGAATTGGCGCGATCTGGCTGCTAAAAATAAGCTCACTAAATCAATAATTCCTAAATCGAGTTCTCCATACGGGCAAGGTCTAATCGATAAAATGGTTTTGCTGATAAAAGAAGAGCTGCATCACTTTTATCAAGTGCTCGAAATTATGGACGAGTACGGTGTTGAGTATCAAAGTATTACACCATGTCGTTACGCAAAAGGCATGCTCCGTCATGTTAAAACGTTCGAGCCCGATGCATTAGTCGATAAGCTAATAGTAGGCGCTTATATTGAGGCGCGTTCGTGTGAGCGTTTTGCAAAGCTTGCACCGCATGTTGACAAACGTTTAGGTGATTTTTATATTTCGTTGTTACGTTCAGAAGCGCGTCATTACCAAGATTATTTAACTCTAGCGCAAGAAATTGCTGATTTTGATATTACCGATCGCGTAAACTTTTTTGGTGAAAAAGAAAAAGAGTTAATTTCGACAACCGATACTGATTTTAAATTTCACAGCGGTGTTCCAATAGCGCAAAGCTAATTTTCTTTTAAAAAATTAATATATTCTGCTATTTTCTGATTGCTGAAATTATGTTTTTTCATAATTTTAGCAATGCGTCCATTTTTAGTTATTATATCAATTCCTCTATTAAATTTTTGTAAGTATTCTTTGGCTCTATAATTTGATTTAGAGACAACTAAATATAGTTTGTGAGAAGCAAGATCTGGCGATAAGTACTCAATATTATTATCATCTGAATCTTCGGTTTTAGTGTGTTCAAGCCAATAATTTCCAACCTCTTTAGTACCCGCGACTAAATCAATACGCCCTTGTTGTAGTAAATATAAGCTTGTAGGAAGGCTTTTAGTGGACGTTATTGCCAGCTCCCTATTTCTAGCAAACTCTTGGCTTACAAAGGCATTGTATTCTGTGCCAATACTATAAGGTGTTAATGATTGAACTGTACCATCGAAATTAATAACACTCTCTTTTCGTTTGAAAACTCCTGAGTGAGCAACTGCAAGTGGACGAGAGTAGTAAAAAACTTCATTTCTTTTTAATGAATAAAAAGCACCTAAAATAGCGGTTTTTCTGTTTTTTTCTAATAGCTTTAGGGCGCGGTCCCAGGTCGTAAACTCGGCTTCGCTATTAATACCTTGCGTTTTAAGAGCTGATTCGGCTATTTCATATAGCCAGCCATTACTAGGTAGGTTTTCGCTAAAATAGGGAGGGTAGTTTTCTGTAACAATTTGCCATGTTTGCTTGCTAAATACTTGTGTAGGAATGGCAATTACTACGATGAAAATTAACAGCTTAATCATTCAACCTCTCACTATTATTCATATATATAGATAAATAATAGTCAGAATTTTAAATTATGCGAAAGGTGTGCTAATTAATTCTTGTGATTGAGGGGTAACGACTAAATAAGAGCCTTGGGTATACCAGTCACCTAGCACTGTGCGAGTAAGTGTTTGTTCATTAACTTTATACGTATGAACATTAGGGCGATGAGTATGACCATGAATCATATTCGTAACGTTATGTTTGGCAAAGGTGGCAAGTACAGCCTCATCGACAACGTCTAAAATTTCGATAGGTTTATCAGCTTGGCTTAACTTACTTTTTTCGCGGGCATTACGCGCTATTTTTTTACGATACCAAAGCGGCATTGCAAGCATCAATTTTGGCCACCACCAACCACGGCTCTTTTTACGAAAGTTTTGATATTCAGTGTCTTGAGTGCACATTTCGTCGCCATGTAAAATAACGGTAGGCGTGCCATATAAATCAATGACTGTTTGTTCATCGAGTAATGTCATTGCGGCCATGTCGGCATATTGCTTGCGCATAATGAAATCACGATTGCCATGTATAAAATAAACAGGTGTGCCACCATCATTAACGGCGCTTAAATGTTTTGCTACATCGGCACTCAGTGCAGTAATGTAGTCATCTCCAACCCATACTTCAAAAAAATCACCCAAAATATAAAGTGCATCTACATCTTTATTTAATATATGTGTATTTAAAAAGTCAAAAAATGCAGCGCTAATGTCGGGGCGGTTTTCGCTTAGGTGTAAATCTGCAATAAAGTAAGTTTGGCGTGTCATAGGTCAGTCTATTCTAGTTTTAAAAAAACGGGCATATACTAATAGTATACACCCGCTTATATACTCACATAATATGAGTAAACGTTACTAGTTAACAGTAACGCTTTCGATGATCACATCTTCAAGAGGTACGTCTTGGTGAAAACCAGTACTACCTGTTGCAACTGCTTTAATCTTATTTACTACGTCCATGCCTTCTACTACTTCAGCAAAAACACAATAACCCCAACCTTGCGATGTTTCGCTGCTGTGGTTTAAAAAGTCGTTGTTGTTCACGTTAATGAAAAACTGTGCTGTAGCTGAATGAGGATCAGGTGTACGTGCCATAGCTAAAGTGCCTACTTTATTAGACAGGCCATTATTCGCTTCATTCTGAATTGGGTCGTTTACTTCTTTTTGTTCCATACCTGGAACAAAACCACCGCCTTGAACCATAAAACCATCGATTACGCGATGAAAGATAGTGCCGTTGAAAAAATCAGCATTTGCATACTCTAAAAAGTTTTTAACTGTGTTTGGAGCTTCTTGCTCAAACATTTTAATGGTGATGTCACCAAAATTAGTGTGTAGAACAACCATGTGTTTTCCTATATCCGGTTTAAATATTGGCGCTATTTTATCGTAGTTGGCTAAGATTAACAAAGTAGATGTTTGGTTTGTTATAAAGCGCTAGAGCAGGGGCTTTTCAAGTGGTAACATAACTGTTCAAGTAAATAGTCAAGGACTCAAAGTAAATGGTAAATATATACAACACACTCACGCGACAAAAAGAGCAATTTAAACCTATGGTCGAAGGAAAAATCGACATGTATGTGTGTGGTATCACCATTTATGATTACTGCCATATTGGACACGCTCGTACTTTTGTAGGTTTTGACGTAATTGTGCGCTACTTACGGCATATTGGTTACGATTTAAAATATGTACGTAACATTACAGATATCGACGATAAAATAATTAAACGTGCGAACGAAAATGGTGAGTCAATAAACGACTTAACTGTGCGCATGACTAAAGCGATGCATGAAGATTTTGATAGCCTAAATATGCTACGCCCAGATATTGAACCAACAGTTACAAGCCATATGGATGAAATTATCGTTATGGTTAAGCGCTTGATTGAAAAAGGCCATGCCTATGTCGCAGCCGACGGCGATGTTTTGTTTGATGTATCAACGTTTGAGCAATACGGTGCACTTTCTCAGCAAGATTTAACTATGTTGCAATCAGGCTCTCGCGTTGAAGTAGCGCAAGATAAAGACGATCCACTTGATTTTGTGTTATGGAAAAAAGCAAAAGCAGGTGAACCATCATGGTCATCACCGTGGGGTGAAGGGCGTCCGGGTTGGCATATTGAATGTTCGGCAATGAGCTCAAAGCACTTAGGTGAGCATTTTGATATTCACGGTGGGGGGTCTGATTTACAGTTTCCACATCATGAAAACGAAATTGCCCAATCGTGCTGTGCAAACAACGGCAAGTATGTAAATACATGGATACATACTGGCATGGTTCAAGTAAACAAAGAAAAAATGTCTAAGTCGTTAGATAACTTCTTTACAGTGCGTGAAGTTTTAAAAGCATACGATCCTGAATCTGTTCGTTACTTTTTAATTTCAGGTCATTACCGCAGCCAACTAAATTACTCACAAGAAAATTTAGACCAAGCGCGTTCATCACTTGAGCGCATTTATACAGCGCTTCGTGATGTCGAACCGGTAGAGTGCGATTTAGAAGGTAATGAGTTTGTTGCTAAATTTAGAAAAGCAATGAATGACGACTTTAATACACCAGAAGCACTACCTGTGTTGTTCGAACTTGCTAAAGAATTAAACCGCGTAAAAGAAAGTGACGCAGTTCAAGCTGGGCAACTTGCGTTTATATTACGCAGTATTGGTAACGTTTTAGGTGTTGCTCAACAAGCACCGGAAGCCTTTTTACAAGGCGGGCAAGATGACGACGAAGTTGCGACAATTGAAGCATTAATTGTAAAACGTAATGAAGCACGTACGAGTAAAAACTGGGCTGCTGCTGATGAAGCACGTGATGCGCTTAATGCGTTAGGTGTAATACTTGAAGATTCAGCCGGTAAAACAACGTGGCGTAAAGCGTAAGCGTTTAAAGTAATACACGTTAAACAAAAAAAGGGTTGCCAAATGGCAACCCTTTTTTGATTTTTTAACAGCTTAGCTGTGATATTTCTCACACGCTTCAAGTGTGTTTTCAATTAAGCTCGCGACCGTCATCGGGCCAACGCCACCTGGTACAGGTGTAATAAAATGCGCTTTTTGTTCAGCCACACTGTATTGAACATCACCGACTAATTTACCCGTGTCTAAACGGTTAATGCCTACATCGATGACTATAGCGCCTTCTTTTATCCAATCTCCAGGTATAAATTCAGGTTTACCTACAGCCACAACTAATAAGTCAGCGCGGCGAACATGCGTTTCTAAGTCTTGAGTAAACTTATGGCATACTGTGGTAGTACAACCCGCTAATAAAAGCTCTAGCGACATTGGACGACCAACAATATTTGACGCGCCAACGACAACTGCATGCATCCCTTTATAACGTACACCCGTTGAATCAAGTAATGTAATAATACCTTTAGGGGTACATGGGCGAAGGGCAGGCATACGCTGTGCTAATCGACCAATGTTATATGGATGAAATCCATCAACATCTTTATGTGGGGTAATGCGTTCTAAAATCTTTTCAGCATCAAGACCTTTTGGCAGTGGTAACTGCACTAAAATTCCATCAACTTCGGCATCATTATTTAGCTCGTCAATTAAATCTAAAAGAGTTTGCTCTTGCGTGTCTGCTGGTAAATCAAATGATTTGGAGATAAAACCTACTTCTTCACAGGCTTTACGTTTTGAACCAACATAAACTTGGCTTGCTGGATCAAGTCCTACAAGTACTACTGCAAGTCCTGGTGCACGTAAACCATTTGCTACACGTTCACTTACGCGTTCTGCTACAGCGCTACGTACTTGTTTTGCGATTGCCTTACCATCAATGATGTTTGCCGTCATGGGTGACCTTTAATTGGGGTTAATTAACTAGATACCGATACTCTAAAAACGAATGCATAATAAAATAGGGGTAAAAATGCTAATAAAGAAAACATACTCTTTATTTAACTCGTTTTATAATGTGTCTACTATTTTCGCAGAAAAGCATAGCAGCGCCAAGTTGCTTTTAATGTATATAACATTTGAGTTATTAAATAGTTTAAATTTCAGCCTACTATTGTAATATTTAACCATTGTGCACTAAAAATGAGCACTTGATTGGTTTTATTAAAAAAACGTTTGACCTAACCCCGTCAAATCACTATTATGCACCCCGTTGTCAACGAGGTCACTCGCTAACAATAATAAGTTTCGGCGATTAGCGCAGTTTGGTAGCGCACTTGGTTTGGGTCCAAGGGGTCGCAGGTTCAAATCCTGCATCGCCGACCATTTTTATAATTTATTATAATCGAATAGCTTATTGGTAAACTATGAAGTTTTCGATGCGCCCATAGCTCAGCTGGATAGAGCAACGCCCTTCTAAGGCGTGGGTCGAAGGTTCGAATCCTTCTGGGTGCACCATTTGAAAACATGTAAATATAGCGGTGATTGTAGCTCAGTTGGTAGAGCCCCGGATTGTGATTCCGGTTGTCGTGGGTTCGAGCCCCATCAGTCACCCCATTTACAACGAATATCGGCGATTAGCGCAGTTTGGTAGCGCACTTGGTTTGGGTCCAAGGGGTCGCAGGTTCAAATCCTGCATCGCCGACCATTTTCTTAAAATGGTCTTAAACTCTCAGTTTAAGTGTTCAGTATGAAAAAAGAAGTTAACTCTTCAATGTCGGCGATTAGCGCAGTTTGGTAGCGCACTTGGTTTGGGTCCAAGGGGTCGCAGGTTCAAATCCTGCATCGCCGACCATTTTCTTATCTAATAAGAATAATAAGTAAATTCCTCTAAGTTATAAATCTAAATCTGTTAGCCTATAATTCTATTAAATAATTTCTACTTTAATCCATTCAATGCCTAGTTAGCCTGTTTTTTATTCAGTTAGTCTCTATAGTCCCTTATCTAGTCCAAATAATTGCCCCCTATACTCGACTATCATAAATATTAGGTTATAATGCCGCGTCTATTGTTTAACATAGTGCCCGAAGGGCAAAGCAGCAATGGTATCTCATGGTAGCGACGGATGCTTTTAAGTGTGAAAAACCGCTTAAACTTTATCAAGACTCATGCAGATCACTTTGTTTGTAAAGGAAGGCGAACAGTCGCCAAAATTGAATATTGAGGTAAATCATGCAAGTTTCTGTTGAGACGACCCAAGGCCTTGAGCGCCGTATAACTATCACCGTTCCTTCAGAGAACGTTGAGACCGAAGTAAAAAAACGCCTACAACAACTGTCAAAAACACAGCGTATAGATGGTTTCCGTGCTGGTAAAGTTCCAGTATCTGTAATTAACAAGCGTTTTGGCCCTGCAGTTCGTCAAGAAGTTGCTGGCGAAGTAATGCAACGTAATTACATTGAAGCAATCGTTTCTGAAAAAATCAATCCAGCTGGCGCGCCTACATTCGCACCTAAATCACTTGAAGCAGGTAAAGATTTAGAATTCTCAGCAACGTTTGAAGTTTACCCTGAAGTTGAAGTTCAAGGTTTAGATAAAATTACTGTTGAGAAACCAGCGGTAACAGTGACTGACGAAGATTTAGCTAACATGCTAGAAACACTTCGTAAGCAACACGCAGCGTGGGCTGATGTTGATGCAGCTGCTGGCGAAAACGACCGTGTAACAGTTGATTTCGTAGGTACTATCGACGGTGAAGTATTTGAAGGCGGCAAAGCTGAAGACTTCCCATTAGAACTTGGCCAAGGTCGTATGATCCCAGGTTTTGAAGATAACATCGTAGGTAAAAAAGCAGGCGAAGAAGTAGTTGCTGATGTAACTTTCCCTGATGATTACCACGCTGAAAACTTAAAAGGTAAAGCGGCTCAATTCACTATCACAGTGAAAAAAGTTGAAGCGCAAGAATTACCAGAATTAAGCGAAGAGTTTGCAACTAAATTCGGTGTTACCGAAGGCGGCGTAGACGCGCTTAAAGAAGAAGTTAAAAAGAACATGACACGTGAGCTAGACCAAGCGGTTAAAGCAAGCGTTAAAGACCAAGCAATCAAAGGTCTTTTAGCTAACAACGAAATCGAAGTGCCTAAAGCACTTGTTGATCAAGAAGTTGATGCTCTACGTCAGCAAGCAGCTCAACGTTTTGGCGGCGACGCTCAAAACATGCCAGAGCTTCCAGCTGAATTGTTCCACGAGCAAGCTGTAACACGTGTTAAAACTGGCCTTTTATTAGGTGAAGTGATTAAAGCTAACGAGATTAAAGTTGATGACGCTAAAGTTGAAGCATTAATCGCAACGGTAGCTTCTGCATACGAAGATCCAACTGAAGTAGTAGAATACTACAAAGGTAATGATCAACTTATGCAGCAAATGCGTAATGTAGCAATGGAAGAGCAAGCTGTTGAAGCTATTTTAGCTAAAGCAGTTGTTACTGATGTTGAAAAAGCATTTGATGACATCATGAATCCACAGCAAGGTGCTTAATAAGTCATTGACTTAAGCTCTCGCTAACGATTAAATGGCTCGTGCTACTCTGTTTATACAGCGTGCCCGGGCCATTTTAGTTTTTGGCTCTAAATTTGCGAAAAACGATAACTATGCTTCCTTATAATAAGGATAAGTATAAGCGCATAAGGAATTAAATAAGTATGAATACTGGTATTACAGATCCCCTAAATGCATTGGTCCCAATGGTTGTTGAACAAACACCGAAAGGCGAGCGCTCGTATGATATTTATTCGAGATTATTAAAAGAGCGTATTATCTTTTTAACAGGTCAAGTTGAAGACAACATGGCAAATCTGATTTTAGCGCAAATGCTATTTTTAGAATCAGAAAATCCTGATAAAGATATCTTTTTATACATCAACTCACCAGGTGGTTCAGTAACTGCGGGTATGGCTATTTACGACACAATGAACTTCATCAAACCAGATGTAAGTACAATATGTGTAGGTCAAGCTGCAAGCATGGGTGCTTTTTTACTTACTGCTGGCGCTAAAGGTAAGCGTTTTTGCCTACCAAACTCACGTGTGATGATTCACCAACCATTAGGTGGTTTCCAAGGTCAAGCATCTGACTTTGAAATACATGCTAAAGAAATTCTGTCTATTAAAGATAAGCTTAACCGCTTAATGGCTGAGCATACAGGCCAACCATTAGATATTATCTCTAAAGACACAGATCGTGATAACTTTATGAGTGCCACGCAAGCTGTAGATTACGGCTTGGTAGACTCTGTGTTTACAAATCGCGACAAAAAGTAAGCGCTTGGCGAGCAGGATTGCCTGTTTGCCACTTTGAGTTACTATGCGAAAACCAATAAATTTTGGTATAGTTAAAGCGTATTGAAATAGCCGCCAACAGTTTTGGTGGCCAACGTAATAAAATGAGGTAGCTGAATGTCTGACACTCCTACAGACGGCGACAAAAGTAATAAATTGTTATACTGCTCTTTTTGTGGCAAAAGCCAACATGAAGTGCGTAAATTAATTGCAGGCCCTTCAGTATACGTTTGTGATGAATGTGTAGAGTTGTGTAACGATATTATCAGGGAAGAGATCAAAGACATTGCTCCTAAGCATGATACGTCTGACAAACTACCTGTACCAAAAGAAATTCGTAAACACTTAGACGATTATGTTATTGGTCAAGATCATGCTAAAAAAGTATTGTCTGTTGCCGTTTATAACCATTATAAACGCCTACGTAACCAATCGACTAAGCAAGACATTGAATTAAGTAAAAGTAATATTTTGCTTATCGGCCCAACAGGTAGTGGTAAAACATTACTTGCAGAAACATTAGCGCGTCTACTTGATGTGCCGTTTACTATGGCCGATGCCACTACATTAACCGAAGCAGGTTATGTAGGTGAAGATGTTGAAAACATCATTCAAAAGCTTTTACAAAAATGCGATTACGATGTTGAAAAAGCGCAACGTGGCATTGTTTACATTGATGAAATTGACAAAATTTCTCGTAAATCAGATAACCCGTCAATTACACGTGATGTATCGGGCGAGGGCGTTCAACAGGCGCTACTTAAACTGATTGAAGGCACCGTTGCTTCTGTTCCACCGCAAGGTGGTCGTAAACATCCACAACAAGAGTTTTTACAAGTAGATACGTCTAAAATCTTGTTTATTTGTGGTGGTGCATTTTCAGGCCTAGATAAAGTAATTGAGCAACGTAGCCATAAAAATACCGGTATCGGTTTTGGCGTTAGCGTAAAAGAATCTGCGGCGAGTCGTTCTTTAAGTGAAACATTTAAAGACGTAGAACCAGAAGATTTAGTTAAATACGGCTTAATTCCGGAGTTTATAGGTCGTTTGCCAGTAGTTGCTACGTTAACAGAACTTGACGAAGCTGCTCTTGTGCAAATATTGAGTGAACCTAAAAACGCGATTACTAAACAGTTCTCAGTATTGTTTGGTATGGAAGACGTTGAACTTGAGTTTCGCGATGATGCCTTAGCTGCGATTGCCCACAAAGCAATGGAGCGTAAAACAGGTGCACGTGGTCTTCGTTCAATCGTTGAAGGTGTG
This sequence comes from Pseudoalteromonas sp. c7(2019), assembly GCF_011378625.1. Taxonomy (NCBI): domain Bacteria; kingdom Pseudomonadati; phylum Pseudomonadota; class Gammaproteobacteria; order Alteromonadales; family Pseudoalteromonadaceae; genus Pseudoalteromonas; species Pseudoalteromonas sp. c7(2019). Next base: position 18,808 of record NZ_WTKS01000009.1, read on the forward strand.
TTACTTGATACTATGTACGAACTTCCTTCAATGGATGACGTAAGCAAAGTGGTTATTGATGAAACCGTTATTAAAGGTGAGTCAGATCCAATCCTGATTTATGAAAATAATAAACAAGATAAAGCTGCATCAGAATAGTTTTTAAGCTATTTGAATGAAAAAAGGAGCCTTAGGCTCCTTTTTTTATAATTAATTTAATCGAGTATGGGAAAATTGTTGAACTTTAATTAGGTTATCCCCATATACTTGAGTAATCTTTAAAATAAATGAAGTGCGAAGAGAAACTATAATGACGCTTGAGAGAACCGACCGAGTCGAAATCCCAGTCCTTGCACTGCGCGATGTTGTGGTATACCCGCACATGGTGATCCCGCTTTTTGTTGGCCGTGAAAAATCAATAAAATGCCTAGAAGCGGCAATGGACAAAGACAAACAAATTTTCTTGGTTGCACAAAAAGATGCAACTGTAGATGAACCAGAGCAAGATGATATTTATCGTATCGGTACTATTGCCACTGTACTTCAGTTATTAAAATTACCAGACGGTACAGTTAAAGTTTTAGTTGAAGGTACACAGCGCGCACAAATTGAAGAATTTGTAGATAACGATGACTTTTTTGTTGCTAATGCTCAATTTATTGAATCTGATTCGGTAGACGAGAAAGAACAAGATATTTTTATTCGTAGCGCAATTAGCCAGTTTGAAGGCTATGTAAAGCTAAACAAAAAAATTCCACCTGAAGTACTAACTTCAGTTTCAGGTATTGATGAGCCAGCACGCCTTGCCGATACAATGGCAGCCCATATGCCGCTTAAAGTACCTGAAAAGCAAAAAGTGCTCGAAATTTCAAGCGTTACAGAACGTCTTGAATATTTAATGGCATTAATGGAAGGCGAAATAGACTTACTGCAAGTTGAGAAGAAAATTCGTACTCGCGTTAAAAAGCAGATGGAAAAGTCTCAGCGCGAGTATTACCTCAATGAGCAAATGAAAGCCATTCAAAAAGAGCTGGGTGAGCTTGACGATGTACCTGACGAATTTGAAGCACTTAAAAAACGCATCGAAGAATCGGGTATGCCAGCAGAGGCACAAGACAAAGCGACGACAGAGCTTAATAAGCTTAAGATGATGTCGCCAATGTCTGCAGAAGCGACTGTAGTGCGTTCATACATTGACACATTAATTAATGTGCCATGGAAAAAACGCTCTAAAGTGAAAAAAGACTTAGCGGGCGCGCAAAAAATTCTTGATAGCGATCACCACGGCTTAGATAAAGTAAAAGAACGCATTATTGAGTATCTCGCAGTACAACAGCGTACTAATAAGCTTAAAGGGCCAATTTTATGTTTAGTTGGGCCACCAGGTGTTGGTAAAACATCGCTTGGGCAATCTATAGCGCGTTCAACTGGTCGTAAGTATGTTCGTATGGCGCTTGGCGGCGTACGTGATGAAGCTGAGATCCGTGGTCATCGTCGTACATACATTGGTTCAATGCCAGGTAAGCTAATTCAAAACATGACAAAAGTGGGCGTTAAAAATCCATTATTTTTGTTAGATGAAATCGATAAAATGTCATCAGACATGCGTGGCGACCCAGCATCAGCACTATTAGAAGTGCTTGATCCTGAGCAAAACAGCCACTTTGCCGATCATTACCTTGAAGTAGATTACGATTTATCTGATGTTATGTTTGTAGCAACATCAAACAGCTTTAACATTCCTGGCCCATTATTGGACCGTATGGAAGTTATTCGTTTATCGGGTTACACCGAAGATGAAAAGCTAAACATTGCAAAAGAGCACTTAATTACTAAACAAGTAAAACGTAACGGCTTAAAAGAGTCTGAAATAGTTATCGAAGATAGTGCAATTATTGGCATTATTCGTTACTACACACGTGAAGCGGGTGTACGTAACCTAGAGCGCGAAATTTCAAAACTATGCCGTAAAGCAGTTAAAAATATCTTACTTGAAAAAGACACTAAAACAGTGACTATCAATCAAGATAACTTAGAAGACTTTTTAGGTGTGCAACGCTTTGATTATGGTAAAGCTGAAGATGGCGACCGTATTGGTCAAGTTACAGGTTTAGCATGGACAGAAGTTGGCGGTGATTTGCTAACAATCGAATGTGCGGCTGTACCAGGTAAAGGTAAACTTACTTATACCGGTTCACTGGGCGATGTGATGCAAGAGTCGATTCAAGCGGCAATGACGGTAGTACGTAATCGCGCAGATACATTTCGTATTAATAGCGACTTTTACGAAAAACGTGATATTCACGTACACGTACCTGAGGGCGCAACACCAAAAGATGGTCCTAGTGCGGGCGCAGCAATGGTAACAGGTCTTGTATCTAGCTTAACGGGTAACCCTGTACGAGCAGATGTTGCAATGACCGGTGAAATTACGCTACGTGGTGAAGTACTTCCTATTGGTGGCTTAAAAGAGAAATTATTGGCGGCGCATCGTGGTGGAATTAAAACAGTAATCATTCCAAAAATTAACGAACGTGACTTAAAAGAGATTCCAGAGAACGTGCTGGCAGGTCTTGATATTCACCCTGTTACTTGGATTGACGAGGTGTTAAAGCTTGCTTTAGTGCATCCTGTTGAGAGTTTTTCGGTCGAAACACCTAAAAACCAAGAAAAAAGCTAAAAAAAGTGCTTTTTAGGGCTTTTCAAATCTAAACGGTATGATAAGTTAAGCACTGGTTTTCAAGCCTAGCCCTTATGGGGCGTAGGCTTAAGAAAAATATAATCATGTGAGCATTAAATGTTTGCTCTACAATTTTCAAAAAAGTGATGTTAGTTTAAAAAACCATCGCTCTTGATAATAACAATGAAAGAGGATGATATTGTGAATAAATCTCAATTAATCGATCAAATCGCAGCTGATGCTGACATTTCTAAAGCGGCTGCAGGTCGTGCACTAGATTCATTCATCGAATCTGTATCTGGCGCGCTAAAAGAAGGCGACTCAGTTGCACTTGTTGGTTTTGGTACTTTCTCAGTACGTGACCGTGCTGCACGTTCAGGCCGTAACCCGCAAACTGGTGAAACAATCCAAATTGCTGCTGCAACTATTCCAGCTTTCAAAGCCGGTAAAGCGCTTAAAGACGCAGTAAACTAATCACTGTTTTAAACACATTAGTTATGGCGAGTGTAAAGTTACTGATTCACCACAACAGATGAATTAAGTAACTTTACCGCCAGTTACTTCAAGTGAAAAAGCGTATCTGGTAAGATACGCTTTTTTTACATGTGACAAGGTAAAATACCTTGATCAAAAAGAGATAAACAAATGCTTGAGAAAATCAGAGAAGGTTCGCAAGGACCTGTAGCCAAAATAATTTTAGGCGCGGTGATTTTATCTTTTGCCTTAGCAGGGATCGGTAGTTACTTAGGTCAAACCACAGAACAACCCGTTGCTGAAGTAAATGGAATTAAAATTAGTCAAACCGATTTTAACCGTGCTTACCAAAATGAACGTAGCCGTTTAGAGCAACAATTTGGTGAATATTTTACACAAATTGCCGCTGATCCAAATTACATGGCGCAAATTCGCCAAGGTGTAGTTGACCGCTTAGTACAACAAGAATTGCAATCACAGCTAGCGGCTGATTTAGGCCTTCGCGTAAGCGACGAAAGTGTACGTAAAACAATTTTAGAGCTACCGTACTTTCAAATTGGTGAAAAGTTTAATAACGATCGTTACTTACAAGTAATTCGTCAAATGAACTTTCAACCAGATGCTTTTCGTGAATACTTACGTAAAGATATGACACGTAGTCAGGTAGTATCTGCTGTTGCAGGTACAGACTTTGCCCTAGAGAGCGAGCTTAAAAGCGCAATTGCTCTGCAGCAGCAAACTCGTAGTATTGACTACTTAGTCATTAATAAAGAAGCGCTTGCCGCGGACGTAGAAGTATCAGAGCAAGAAGTGTCTGATTACTACGAGCTAAACGCATCACAATTTTTATCTCCAGAGCTTATTTCAGTAAGTTATATTGAGCTTAAAGCAGCAGATATTAATGTTGAATCGGTAACCGAGGATGACGTTAAAGCGTATTACGAGCAAAACAAAGCGCAGTACATAGAACCTGAAAAGCGTCGCGTATCACATATCTTAATTGATAACAGTGAAGACGATGATGCAGCAAAAGAAAAAGCCAATGCACTTCATGCACAACTAGAGCAAGGTGCAGACTTTGCTGAGTTAGCAGAATCATCATCTGACGATATCGTTAGTGGCGAAATGGGCGGCGACCTTGAATGGATTGAACGTGACGTAATGGACCCTGCATTTGAAGATGCGACTTTCGCACTGCAAAACAAAGGTGACATTTCTGAGGTTGTTGCTTCTGAGTTTGGTTATCACATAATTAAACTTACAGACATTCAACCACAACAAGTTAAAGCGTATGACGATGTTAAAGCTGACTTACGTGCTGAATTAGAACAAGCTGAAAAAGTAGATGCGTTTTACGAAAAGCAAACAGAAATGGGCGCACTTGCATTTGAAATTTCAGACCGCTTAGACGACGCTGCAGAAGTTGCTGAAGTGGAAGTTAAATCTACACCTCTTTTAGCACTTAATGCTCTACCAGAGCCTTTAAACAGCCCTGCAGTTGTAACAGCACTAACATCAGTTGATTTACTTGAAGATAAAGTAAACTCTGAAGTGATTGAGCTTGGTGAGGAGCATGCAATTATTGTTCGTATTAACGAGCATAAACCTGCTGCTACTAAACCGCTGGATGAAGTAAGCGAGCAAATTAAAGCGCGTTTAGTTAATGAAAAATCATCTGAGCTTGCTAAAGAAAAAGCGCGTAGCTTATTTGCAGAAGTACAAGCAGGTAAGAGCTTAAACGATGTAGCAAACGAGCAAAGCTTGACGGTTCGTCAAGAAGCGCAGTTAACACGTCAAAGCTACACTGTTTCACCTGCTATTGTGACTCAAGCATTTAAAATGGCTCACCCAGCAGATTCTGCGGTAGTTGAGCTTGTTAATTTAAATAATGGTGATGCAGCAATTGTTGCGCTTAAGTCGGTAACAGATGCACAAGTTGCAGCTAATATTGACCCTCAAGCAAAACAAAGCATTACTATGGCGCAAGCTAATAAAAACTACATGGTATTTATTGAAGCGCTTAAAGCCAATGCTGAACTTAACTTACCAACGGCTACACAAACTGTTGAATAATTAATTTTAGCTCATAAAGAAAGGCGCTTTTAAAGCGCCTTTTTTATTGTCTTAAATAAAGTTGGTATATTACCAATTCGCTTAATTAAGTATTATTGCAGGTTGGTATTAATTACCTCTGGCAATAAACTCAATCCGATTGCCGCTAGGCTCTCTTATCATCATATGTTGGGTTGGGCCGTTACCTAAGTTTTCTGGTGCAAACTCTATAATAATATTATTTTGCATTTTTAAGTGTGTATGTAGCTCGCTTAACTTTTTGATACTTTCTACACTGAGTGCTAGATGGTGTAAGCCCACATTTTCTGCCCGATTAAACTCCACACGTTTTTCATCATTTTTTACGCGCCATAATGTAATGGTTATTTTATTGTTTGATAAAAAATAAGCGGGGTAGGTTGGATCACTTCCTAGCGTTTTAAAACCAAGTACATCAGTAAAAAACACTTTAGATGAGTCTAAATTAGAAACTGTTAAACCGAGGTGATCAACGCCGCCTACCCAGCTTTTAACTTCTTGTGATGTATTTGAAATAGCTGAAGCAGATAGTAGCAGTAGGGGAGAAAGACTAAGTAGTAACGTTTTTTTAAGCATAAGATTTCTTGTTAATTAAATGTAGTTAACAACAAGACCCACCTAAATGCGGTTACCTTACAAAAAAGGTATAAATTTATAAGCTGCTTTTAGCAGCTCAGTAATCGCTGCGTTACTTTTGATTGGGGGTTTTGGAAAACGTCTTCAGTAGGGCCGTATTCAACTACTTCGCCTTTATCGAGTACAACCACAAAATCACTGATGTGGCGCACTAGGCTTAAATGGTGGGTGATCATTACATATGTTAGGCCTGTGTCGCGCTGCAGCTTAAGTAATAAATTCACTATTTGAGCGCGTATAGAAGGGTCTAAAGACGAAACGGCTTCATCAAGCACAATCACCTTAGGATCTAAAATTAATGCACGAGAAAATGCAACACGCTGTAGTTGCCCCACACTAAACATATGCGGGTAGTAGTGTTTATGATCGATTAACAAACCCACCTTTGAAAGCGTTGCATCGATCTTTTCAGTGCGTTCACTAGCATCAAGCTCAGTATTATATTGCAGGCAATCATCAAGCATTTCGCCAATGGTCAACCCCGGGTTGAGCGATGCAGCTGAATCTTGAAAAATCATACGAATATCCCGGCATTGATTATCGCGTACGCCATTATCTTCGATAATATTATTCTCGAGCAAAATTTGCCCGCTATCAGCAGTATCAGCTCCTGAAAGTAGTTTTGCTAATGTACTTTTACCCGCGCCTGTTTCACCAATTATGGCAATACTTTCGCCTTTACCGACACAAAACGAAATATTTTTAAGTACTTCAAACTTTTTACGTGAAAAAAGCCCTGCTCGCACATTGAATGTTTTTGAAAGCGCTTGTACTTTTAACAGTGGCTGCATTATTTCATGTCCTTAATTAACGGAAAATGGCACGCATAACTATGACCATGATGCTTAGTAAGGGTGGGAGTTACCACGCAGGCTTTTTGTGCTTGCGGACAACGCGGCCCGAGGCGGCAGCCAATGGGCAAATGTTGCAGGGTAGGGATAGTCCCTTTAAGTGCATAAAAAGGTTCTTTATGCGCTAAACCTTGTTCGTAGTCTGGCAAGCTTTTTAGTAATGCTTGCGTGTATGGATGGCGAGGCTGTTTGAATATTTCATGGGTTGGGCCTGCTTCAACCATTTGCCCGCAATATAAAACATGAATGCCATGCGACCAATGTGCAATCTCTTCAAGTTCATGAGAGATCATCAAAATAGACATATTTTTAAGTTGGTTTAAGCTTTTTAGTAATCTAAATACTTGTGCGCGAGTTGTGCTCTCAAGCGCTGTAGTTGGCTCATCTGCTATCAATAGCTTTGGAGTGCGGGCAATGGCCATTGCAATCATTACTTTTTGACATACGCCTTCTGAGAGCTCATGAGGGTAACTACTTAGTACTGCTTCGTGGTTTTTAATGCCCACTTTATGAATAAGCGCTTTTACTCTGTCTTTTCTCTCGCGGTTGCGCTTTAAAAAGAAACCTTTAGTTGCGATCTCTGGCAATGTTTCGGCAATTTGGTCAAATATTTTAGCGGTTGGGTCAAGGCAGCGACTTGGATCTTGATAGATCATCGCTATATCTTGGCTTACTATTTTACGGCGTTTCTCTGGACTTAAACGCATTAAGTCTACGCCGCGCCAATGAATACGGTCGGCAGTAATATCCCAGCGTTCGTTCAATACACCAATAATCGCTTTTGCTATTAGGCTTTTACCAGAGCCAGACTCGCCCACAAGCGCATGTACTTCGCCTTCTTTTAAGCTAAAACTCACTCTGTCTACGGCTCTAATTACAGTTTCAGAGGTACGTAGTTCAATTGTTAAGTTACGAACATCGAGTAATTGCATTTAATCAGCCTTACGTGCTTTTAGCACTTGTCGCAGGCCATCGCCTACTAAATTAGTAGATAACACGGCTAAAAATAACAGTATACCAGGTAGCGCTACAGTCCACGGTGCTAAATAAATGAGGCCTAGGTTTTCGGCTAATATTGCGCCCCATTCGGTCGTCGGTGGCTGAGCCCCTAATTTTAAAAATCCCAGTGCTGAAATATCTAATATAGCGGTAGAAAGCGCCATCGTGAATATAACCACAATATGCTCATAAATATTAGGAAAAATACCACGCGATATAATATGCCAATTAGACGCACCATCGAGTCTAAACGCAGTAATGTAATCTTTACTTAATTCATCAACAATCAGGTTACGCACTGAGTGAATAAACTGCGGCAGTAATGCTAAAATAATTGCCCATACGGTATTCATTAAACCCGGGCCGAGTATGGCGATTATTATTATTGCCAGTAACAAAGAAGGAATAGAAAGCGTTATATCAAGCAAGTGATTTAAAAAGCTTGAACGCAGCCCTTTACTAATCCCTGCAAAAGTACCCACTAACACACCAAAAATAGTCGTGATTAGGGCGGCTACAACAGAGAGGCCAAACGTATACGTAGCACCATTCATTAAGCGCGAGAGTACATCACGGCCTAAATCATCGGTACCTAAAAGAAAGCGTACATCGCCCATTTCTCGCCACGATGGCGGAATAAGCAGTGCATCAGTGTGTTGTTGGTTTACACCATACGGGGCTAAAAAAGGAGCGGTGGCGGCTAATAGTGCAAACGCCATAAATATCCATAAACCAACCAAAGCAGGGTGGTTATTTTTAAACTTTCGCCAAAATCGCGCCAGTGGCGATTTATTCGACTCTTCAGAAAATAAATTAAACTTTGCCATGGGCCTGATTCCGCGAGAGTGGATCGAATAAAGTGTAAGTAAGCTCAGCTGTAATAGAAGCTAAAATAACAAATAAAGACACTGCCATTAACCCGCCTTGAATTGCAGGGAAGTCACGCTGATAAATACTATCGATTAACCATCGGCCAATACCCGGCCACGAAAAAATAACTTCGGTAATCATCGCAAGCGTTATTAGCGTACTAAATTGCAAACCAATTTGCTTAATTACCGGCAGTAATGCATTGCGCAGTGCATGGTGCATGATAAGTTGGCGGCGGTTAAGGCCTTTTGCCCTAGCTGTTTTAATAAAGTTTTGATCCATAACCTTAAGCATAGACTCGCGAGTAAAGCGCACTAATACAGTGGTTGGATACATAGCCAGTACAATAGTTGGAAGTGTTAAATGGCGCAGCGCATCAACAAAGGCCATTCCTTTATATGGAAAGCCAGCCAGTGCAATATCAATTAAAATAAATCCAGTACTGGCGGGTATTTCGTAAAGGAGCCCCATTCTGCCCGACATAGGAAACCAGCCAAGCTTTAATGAAAAAACCATTATTAATAACAATGCGAGCCAAAATACAGGCATTGAATAACCCACCATAGTGGTAGAGTTTATAAGCTTGTCGGGCCAACGTTTATGATACCCAGAGCCTAAAATGCCAGTCGGTACACCAATAATAACCGATACAATTAATGCGTATACGCTTAGCTCTAAAGTAGCCGGTAGCAAATCAACAATATGGCTAAACACACTATTACCAGAGGCAAACGAAAGCCCCCAATCACCCTGAAATATTCGCCCTAAAAAGGCAATGTATTGCATAAAGTAATTGCTGTTATATAAATATTTGTCTTCAAGCTCACTATGCTGTGCAAAGTTACTACTTGGTATGCCGCTTAAATTACTTAGCGGATCACCGGGAAATAAATACGCCAGTGAAAACGTAAATACGCTGAGCATCAGTATCATAAAAAAGAACAAACCTAGGCGACGTAAAATATAATCTAAGATCATTATTTTTTCCTCGCATTGGCAAGCGAAATAGCGCCAAATGGGCCAAGTGTTATGCCTTCCACGTCGGCGCTACTCGCTTGAAAGCGCAGGCCATGAGCAATCGGTAATAACGGCAGCTCTTGAATAATTAAGCTTTGTGCGTCTTCGTAGTATTTTTTACGTTTGTTTAAATCAGTAGTGTCTAGTGCTTGAGTAAGCAATAAGTCAAATTGGGGATTACACCAGTTTGCTGGGTTTTTACCACTAAAAGTAGCGGTACAACTCAGCAGTGGGCTAAAAAAGTTATCAGGATCGGGTGTATCTGCGGCCCAACCAAGTAATACACTGTCGTGCCTATGCTCGCCAATACGTTGAATAAACGTGTTCCACTCATATTCTACAATGCTTACATTAACGCCCACTTTGCGTAAATCACTTTGCATAAGCTCAGCCATTTTTCGCGCGTTAGGGTTATAAATACGACTCACAGGCATAGCCCATATCGTCATATCAAAGCCATCAGGTAAGCCTGCTTCAATTAGTAACTTTTTAGCAAGTTCTGGATCAAACGTAGGTATATCTTCTTGTGGCTCAAACGCCCAAGAGGTTGGCGGCAAAATAGATTGTGCGCGAGTACCGTTACCGTAATAAACCGCCTGCATTATTTTATCTACATCTATTGCATGAGCAAGTGCTTGGCGTACACGCAAGTCGTCAAACGGGGCACGTTCTGTATTAAACGCCCAATAACCTATGTTTAAGTTCGTTTCTTTTTCAACGTTTATATCATCACGTTGCGCTAAAATACTCAATTGCGCACTACTTGGATGAGCCGTTACATCGCACTCTTTAGTCAGCATTTTTGCTATACGCGTAGTGCCGTTAGGGGTTATGTCGTAAACCAATTGTTCAAGTGCAACGTCGTGCTTCCAATAAAGTGGGTTACGGTAAAAGCGTACAAGGTGATCTCGGCGGTATTCTTTATAAATATACGGACCAGTGCCAATAGGATACTGATCAAATAAGTTTTCTTCGTTTTTTTTCTTAAGTTCCATGGCGTATTCTTCTGAAAGCACCACGGCAAAGTCGGTGGCCATATTAGCTAAAAAGCTGCTTTCAGGATTAAACAATTCAAAACGCACTTGGTAGTCAGACACACGCACAATTTTACGAATGAGTTGATCAATCCCCACACTTTGAAAATACGGATAATTGGCATCGCCCACAAAGTGATATGGATTGTATACATCGAATAATCGGCTAAAGGTGAATATAACGTCGTCGGCGTTAAAATCCCGCGATGGGGTAAAATAAGAAGTTGTATGAAACTTTACATCTTTACGCAGGGTAAAGGTAACCGATTTACCATCTTTACTAATTCTCCAATCGGTCGCCAGCTCACTTTGAAACTCTGCCGTAACAGGGTCAATGCTAATTAAACGGTCGTATAATTGGTTAGCAATTATATCAATAGTTGAACCGGTGGTCGTGACTTGCGGATTAAACGACACAGGGTTAGCTTCAGCGCAATAAACTAAGCCTTGGTTTTTTTCTTCTATGATTTCTTCTTTGCTATCAAGGCAACCAACTAAAGTGGTGGCAAGCAAAACAAGTAATAATTTATGCACCCGCATAACCTCTGACTATTGTTGATCCAACAAGTTGTATTTTTTAAGATAACCACGTAATTGATGATACGTTAAACCAAGTACTTCTGCAGTTTTCTTTTGATTAAATTGGCTATGTTCGAGCGCTTTATTAATCATGTTTATTTCAAAGTCGTTTGAGCGCTCTTTTAAGCTGCACGGAAATTGAATATCGACGGCTATATTACCGCTTGCTTGAGCAATCGGCGGCGCAACAACAATAGGCTCGGCATTAACAGTTTGAGCCGCTATAGGTGCTTTAATGCGCGCTTTTGGTCTAAATGGGCTATCGAATGGGTCTAAAATAATCTGGTGAACGGGGATATGTTCACTACCGTGGCGATACAAACTGCGTTCAACCACATTTTTAAGTTCACGAATATTACCAGGCCAATCATAACTAAGCAGTGTTTCTGTTGCGCTTCGGGTAAAACCGCTAAACAGTTCCCACTCTAAATCGCGCGCCATATTCATCGCAAACTGCTCAGCAAGAAGCATAATATCGTCTTGGCGTTCGCGCAGTGGCGGCAGGGTAATTACATCAAAGGCAAGGCGATCGAGTAAGTCACTTCTAAATTCACCTTGCTCAGCTAAATAAGGAAGATCTTCGTTTGTAGCACACACTAAGCGTGTATCTACTTTTACAGTTTGTTTGCCGCCAACACGTTCAAACTCACCGTATTCTATAACGCGCAGCAATTTTTCTTGTACCATAGCTGAGGTATTAGCTAATTCATCTAAAAACAGTGTGCCGCTGTTAGCGCGTTCAAAACGACCTTCGTGGCGTTTGCTTGCCCCCGTAAAAGCCCCGCTTTCGTGGCCAAACAATTCACTTTCGAGTAAGTTTTCGTTAAGTGCTGCACAGTTAAGTTTTACGTAGTTTTGATCCCAACGCTTTGATAAAAAGTGTAAGCGTGCTGCTATTAGCTCTTTACCTGTGCCGCGTTCACCAATAATAAGTACCGGTTTATCTAAATTAGCCAGTTGCGATACCTGATCTAATACAGACAGAAAGCTATCTGATTGGCCGAGTAAATTATCCTGTTGGCGATATTGGCTCATATTTCCTAACTCTTGGTCATTTTTACTAACAGTTAGTGTATTTCATAAGTAGGGATAACTAAAGAAATTTGTATATTTAGTTTAACGTAATGAAAATAAAGTGTATTTTAACTTTTAAAAAGTTGGCAAGCATATTGATACTAGTTATAGCAGACTAACTAAGTTTTAATTACAGAGGTAAATGTTATGGGAATTTTTTCACGTTTTGCAGATATTGTTAATTCTAATATCAACGCCATTTTAGATAAAGCAGAAGACCCAGAAAAAATGGTTCGTCTGATTATTCAAGAAATGGAAGACACGCTTGTTGAAGTACGTTCTACATCAGCTAAAACATTGGCTGAGAAAAAAGAAATCGTACGCCGCTTAGATACGCTTAAAGCACAGGTAAGTGATTGGCAAGATAAAGCCGAACTGGCTTTAAGTAAAGACCGCGACGATTTAGCGCGCTCAGCCCTACTTGAAAAGCAAAAGTCGGCAGATGCCGTTGCTTCAGTCGCTAGTGAACTTGAACATGTAGAGTCTCATATTGAGAAATTACAGCAAGAAGTAACGACACTACAAGAAAAGCTAGCAGATGCGAAATCTCGTCAAAAGGCAATTATACTTCGCCAACGTTCGGCTGAGTCGCGCCTTGAAGTGAAAAAGACACTTGATAGCTCAAAAGTAGAAGACGCACTTAACCGCTTTGAACGTTACGAAACTAAAATTGATGGACTAGAATCTCAAATTGAGTCTTACGATTTAGGTAAAAAGACGTTAGCGGACGAAATTGCTAATCTACAAAAAAATGAAAAGATAGATGATGAGCTAGCCGAACTTAAAAAGAAGCTAGCTGATAAATAATTACATATAAAAATATATGGGGCCCATGTGCCCCAGCTTAAAAACATCAAAACGGATTGTCAGGAGAGGATTATGTTTGATCCAGAGATACTAGTTGCACCATTTATCTTGTTTATGATTTTTGTTGCCCCGCTGTGGCTAATTTTGCACTACCGTAGCAAAAAACAAGTAAGCCAAGGTTTAAGTGAGCACGAACATCGCCAGTTACTTGAGCTTGCACATAAAGCCGAAAAAATGGCAGACAGGGTTGAAACACTTGAAGCATTGCTTGATCAAGAGTCACCACAATGGAGACGCAAAGTATGAGTGCCAAACGCGAATTATTAAGAGACCCACAACGCGGTAAAATAGCCGGAGTATGTGCGGGATTAAGTGACTACTTTAATATGGAGTTATGGTTAGTTCGCATTATATTTGTTAGTGCGGTACTGCTAACGGGTGGCCCATTATTTGTGGTAGCGTATATTGCAGCCTGGTTCATTTTAGATAAAAAAGAGCCCGCAACAGTGCAAACTAACAGCTCAACTAAACATGACGATCCGCTAGAAGTAAAATTTAAAGTATGGCAAAAAGGCGAGCCACCGCGCCGCGCATTGCAAGATTTAAAAGAGCGTTTAACGCGTGTAGATACTCGCCTTCAAGATATGGAGCGCCATGTAACTTCAAGCGAGTTTACGGTGAGCCGTGAAATTAACAAACTTTAAAGGATTTAATAGCACCTTATTTGCAGCGTGATAAATTACGGCAAATTAGGTGCAAGACACTTTATGAGCCAATCATTTGCAAAAAAGACCTTTAAAAGTATTAAAGGCAAAGCACAAAAAGCCCTTCATCGCAGTTTAGACCAACACGTAAAACTTGCCGTAACTGGCCTAAGTGGTAGTGGTAAAACAGCCTTTATTACCGCGCTTGTTAAACACTTAACAACCCAAGCTGACGATAAAAACTTACCTTTTTTTGATGTAATGCGCGAGCACCGCCATGTGGCCACTAAAGTTGTGCCGCAAGAGGCGTTAAAAGTTCCTACGTTTAATTATACGCGCGCGCTAAATTCATTATTACCAAGCGATGGGGCGCCTACATGGCCTGCATCAACCGAGCGGATTAATACGCTGCGCTTGGCAATAAAGTATCAAAGTAACGCAGGGCTGCGCGGCCACTTTTCGCCGCAATCAACGCTTTATTTAGATATTATTGACTACCCGGGTGAATGGCTCCTTGATTTACCTATGCTTGAGCAAAGCTATGCTCAATGGTGCGAGCAACAATATCCGTTATTAACTCAGCCTTCGCGCGTAAACACATCAAGTGATTTTTTAATGGCCGTTGAGCAACTTGACTTAAACGCTCCCGTTGATGAAAACGCACTTGCTCATATTGCTCAGCTTTATCAAAGCATGTTAGTAGGGCTTAAAAAAGACACCAAACTTGCCATGTTACAACCTGGGCGCATGCTAATGCCTGGCGACTTACAAGGCGCGCCATTGTTATTGTTTTTTCCGGTATCGGGTGAAGTAAATAGTGACGATGTTGTTGCGGGTTCTAATTTAGCGCATTTAATTAAGCGCTTTAACGCTTATATAAAAGAAGTTGTAAAACCATTTTATAATGAGCATTTTAGACACTTCGATCGCCAAATCGTACTTGTAGATGTACTTAGTGCATTAAACGAAGGGCACGAAACACTCCAAGAGCAAAGCAGTGTAATAAACCAATTACTCGCACACTTTAACTATGGCGAGTCGGGCTTTTTTAAACGTTTATTTAAGCCCAACATAGACAAAATATTATTTGCAGCTAATAAGTCAGATCATATAAGTGCTAAGCACCATAAAGATTTAGCACTGCTACTTGATTCGCTCGTGCATGAGCAAAGCAATCATTTAAAGTTTGATGGTGTAAAAATAGAAACCATGGCTATGTCGTCAATTACAGCAACGCAGCCGCGCCAAATTGCCGACAAAGGCCAAACGCTTGACTGCATTTACGGTAAACCATTACACGAGCCTGATTGGCTTACGTATTTACCGCCGCAACCTCCCTCGCGGATGCTTAATAAAAGTGAGTGGCCAGCACAGGGATTTGAGTTTTTATCGTTCTCTCCAATGCCGAGCCCCGATAAACAACTAAAACATATTCGATTAGATCATGTCATGCAGTACCTGCTAGGAGACAAATTAACATGAGTGAGTCAAACCAACCATTTCAAGCAGGGCGTCGCATAGATACGCAAAGCATTGAGCAAAACGAACCCGTTTTAGCACCTGCAAAAATTATTCAGCACGGACAAAGTGATTACGAAGAACTTGAAGATGAAGCACTAGAGCCAGAAATAGATCTGGAACCTGTGTACAAAAAGTCAAAGTGGCAAACGCTTAAAGGTGTTTTTGCTATTAGTTTTATAGTACTGGTGCTTTTAGAGTTTGCGTACTCGTTAGTATTTGCTTTCGAGCAGTCAATTATTTTAGGCAGCGTTTATTTAACAGCAGTTGTAAGTGGCGTGCTGCTAATAGGGCGCTTATTGTGGCGAGAGTACCGAATGCTGCGCAGTTTAAAGCGTAACCAATTGCACCGAGTTGAAGCCGACAGGCTTTTAAACAGCGAGCAAGTAGGCGGTGCATTACCTTGGCTCGAAAAGCTTAATAAACATCAGGAGCTTGATAACTTTGAAACCTTTAAAAACCAAGTAGCGACGCATCACAGCGACAAAGAAATAATGACGCTGTACGCCAATAGTTTATTAATAACCCAAGACACCAAAGCTAAAAAGCTTATAAATCGTTTTGCGACTGAATCTGCACTGCTAGTTGCCCTAAGCCCACTTGCGCTGGTGGATATGATGGCCGTGCTTTGGCGCGGTACTAAGTTAATAGAACAAATTGGTAAAATTTACGGCATTGGTTTTGGCTACGCGAGCCGTATAAAGTTATACCGTATGCTGATAAAACAAGTGATGTTTGTAGGCAGTGCTGAGCTTGTATCTGACCTTGCTGCAACTGCACTAAGTGCTGAGCTTTTAGGTAAGCTTTCGGGGCGGGCTGCGCAAGGTGTCAGCGCAGGTATTTTTACAGCGCGTATTGGTTACAAAGCAATGGAGCTTAGTCGCCCATTACCACGGCTTGAAAACAAACGCAGCTTACTAAAAGGCACTGTGCAAAGCATCGCAGGTAAAATTATGAGCCGTAAAAAGGCTGAACCAACACACTAGATTAGCAGTGGCAATATTTGTGTACAAACGTGCGCTGCACGGTTTTTACACAAATAGCCATCTGAGCATCCGGCATGCTTGCTGTTTGTAAGCGCATACGTTTTGATTGTTGAATCGCAAAAACATAATAATCAAAAAATGAGCCTACAATGAGCAAGCATCATATAAACACCCAGTGTATTCACGGACCACAAAAAGCAAACGACCCGCACGGCGCACTCACTTCTCCTTTGTATCAAACCTCTACCTTTCATTTTGAAAATGCCGCACAAGGTGCTGCGCGTTTTGCAGGCGACGAACCTGGCTATATTTATACGCGTTTAGGAAACCCTACAACCACAGAACTTGAACAAAAAGTTGCTCAACTCGAGAGTTGTGAAGCAGCAGCTGCAACCGCAACGGGTATGGGGGCTGTATCTGCCTCAGTACTGAGCTTTTTATCGCAAGGAGATCACCTTGTTGCTTCAAGTGCTTTGTATGGTTGTACCTTTGCGTTTTTCTCGCATATGTTGCCGCGCTGGGGAATCGAAGTCACTTTTGTTGATATGACCAACGAGGACGAACTACGCGCTGCCATCAAACCTAATTCAAAAATGATATTTGTAGAAACGCCAATCAACCCCACTATGGCGGTGATTGATTTGGCACTCATTGGCGCAGTTGCTAAAGAGCACAACTTAATTAGTGTGGTCGACAACACCTTTTTAACGCCGCTACTGCAATCGCCCAAAAAATACGGTATCGACATAATAATGCACAGTGCGACCAAGTACTTAAACGGCCACGGAGACGTAGTCGCCGGTATTGTATGTGGATCGCTTGAGCACATAACACACATTAAAATGACCGTACTAAAAGACATTGGTGCAACTATAAGCCCGCACGATGCATGGCTAATTAATCGAGGCCTAAAAACACTCGCTATTAGAATAGAGCGCCATTGTCAAAGCGCACAAACAATAGCCGAATATCTAGAAGCGCATCCACAAGTAAGCACCGTATATTACCCGGGGCTTAAATCGCACCCAGGTTATAAGTTCATTGGTAACCAAATGAAAGCCGCTGGTGGTGTTATTGCGTTTGAAATAAAAGGTACGCTACAAGATGGCGCACAATTTATTGATAGTATGAAACTTTGTACACTTGCAGTAAGCCTTGGCGACGCTGAAACACTGATTCAGCATCCTGCATCTATGACTCACTCGCCTTATACGCCAGAGGAGCGAGCCGCCGCTGGAATAAGTGATGGGCTGATCAGACTCTCGGTTGGGCTTGAAGATGTTAACGACATTATTAGTGATTTAAACCAAGCTTTTACTAAAATTGGTTAGGTGTAATTAATTGTATACACATAAAAACAAGCTGCAGGCCTTTATTTAAAGGTCCGTATTTTTAGTGTGCCACAGGTGTAATTTTAACTTTACGATTGGGGTGATCGCGCCAAATACTGATGTTAGCCTATCTATTAAACTTTTCTTCACTTTTGCATAGTATGGGGTCATTCGATATTCAATAGGTTTGAGTATCACACTGACACCGATTTAGGGCTCACACCCAAGAAGGTACTTATGGCTAAAGCAAGTAAATACACATCCAAAACACCAGACGAAAATGGTGTTATACACTGGAGTGATGAAGAAAATAAAATTTGGTCTGAGCTTGTAGCGCGCCAACTTGCATGTATTGAAGGCAAAGCCTGCAACGAGTACATGCAAGGGTTAAAAAAGATTAACCTGCCGCACGATCGTATCCCGCAGTTAAGTGAACTAAACGAAGTATTGTTAGCCACTACCGGGTGGCAAGTTGCACCAGTACCTGCGCTTATCGACTTTGATGAGTTTTTTAGATTACTGGCAAACAAACAGTTTCCGGTAGCTACATTTATTCGTAGCCGCGAAGAATTTGACTACCTACAAGAGCCAGATATTTTTCATGAAATATTTGGCCACTGCGCCATGCTAACTAACCCTGACTTTGCCGAGTTTACGCATAAGTACGGGCAATTAGGTTACGCAGCGCAGAAAAAGGACCGTGTATACCTTGCGCGTATATACTGGTTTACAGTCGAATTTGGTTTAATGCAAACCGAAGACGGTCTGCGTATTTACGGCGGTGGTATTTTATCAAGCCCAGGTGAAACTCAGTACGTATACTCAAACACGCCAGAAATTAGCCCAATGAATGTGCTTGATGTACTGCGTACGCCGTACCGTATTGATATTATGCAACCACAGTACTACACCATAAATTCGATTCATGATCTGTTTGATATATCGCAAATGGATATTATGACTTTGGTCGAGCGAGCTAAAGAACTTGGTTTGCACGACCCAAAATTTCCACCAAAAGAAAAATTAGCCAGTTAAACATTAATGCTAAAAAAGCTAAAAGTAAGGATTTAGAATGACTTCATTAAGTGCACAAAAATGCGAAGCCTGTCATGTAGATGCGCCAAAAGTATCTGACGAAGAGTTAGCGCAATTAATTACTAAAATCCCAGACTGGGTACCAGAAGTACGCGACGGCATTATGCAGCTTGAGCGTGTTTATAAATTTAAAAACTTTAAGCAAGCTATCGCGTTTACCAATAAAGTAGGCGACATGGCAGAAGACGAAGGCCATCACCCAGGTTTATTAACCGAGTGGGGCAAAGTAACGGTTACATGGTGGAGCCATTCAATTAAAGGCCTACACAAAAACGATTTTATTTGCGCAGCTAAAACAGACGACGTATTTAACGCGCTGTAAACTTTTTAAAGGTTTAACCTTCGCAACAAAAAGCCCGCTAAAGTTATTTAGCGGGCTTTTTTTATATACCGTTGTCACTGGCAATTATAGAAATTGAATGAACCTTTAGCTGCTTATCTGAAAACTTACTTTTAAGCATGTCGATGGTTTTTTCTTGTTGCCTACAAGGCGGACAGGGGCCTATATCTTCATCTATTGAGGTGTAAAACAACGTATACTTTTGCTGTGTAAAATCGGGCAATGTTGTTAATAGCCGCTCTAAATTACTTTTAATTAAATCAGAATCAGGATGGCTTTGTTTATTTTTAAAAATGGATAAAATATTTGGTAAATATTTATCAGAGTAATGCATCAACTCGCCTTTGCTGTTAAATAAAAACATTTGCGGTGCGGTATTATTAATGGGCGATTTAACCATTTGGTAATGAGAGAAACTGTACTGCTCAGCGTATGTATTTCCGCCGTATATAAGTAGTGTAGCTAGTAGTAATTTATACATGCTTATCCTTAAGTTAAGTTATTCCACGAATTGTTAAGTGTTTTTTTAATCTCTATAGCAATAATACATATAACCGCTAACAAAATGACTAAATGCACTGTAAGTACCGTGTTTAGGTCAAAAACGGATTGTTGAAATAAAAAAGTTTGTAGTTTTTCATGTTGGGTGAAAAATAGCGCAATAATAACTATGTGGGTTATCACAAATGCAGTGAAAAAGAGCTTTAAAAATAAATAGCATATTTGGTAGCTGCGAGCGCCCATAGCACGTCTTAATGCAAGCTCTGTGGATGATTTAGCCGTAAGCTGTTTAATACTGCTGTAGTTGTATAAAAACGCAGAGAGTAGAAGAATTGAGGAACACACAACGGTAATTATTAGTAATGCATTTCTAGGGGCTTGCTCATTTTTTACTAAAGACGAAAGGGGGGTAAGTGATAAATCGTTAAAGTTAACACTTAATGCTCTTACTGCCGTTTGGAGTTCACTTTCAACTTGTGTGATGGGCGCATAAGTTTTAATTATAATTGTTTCAAAACCTGTCAGGGCACTTATTACATTATATACAGTTGGCTGAACCGGTGTGTCGGCTCCTTCGTTATAAATATCATTAACAACGCCAACTACTTTATGTTTTACTTTTCCAGTATCAAATTGGGCTAATAAATAAGCTTGGCTTAGTTCTGTGCCTGCAAAGTATTGATCCCATAACGCGCTGTTAACGACAATGTTTTGGTACTGTTGCCATTGCACGCTTTGCCCAGAGATAAGCTTAGCGCCAATAGTTTTAAAGTAATGTGGGCTCACTCTATGGCTTGCGGTACTGGCGCTTTTACCCGAACTGATAGCTTGTCCGGTAACGGTGTACCATGCACTAAACCCACTGCGATCTGATAGTGGTGGGGAAGAGCTAAGTGATACTTCTTCAATAATAGGCAGTGAATTTAATTGCTGAATTAATTGTTGAGCAGAGTTATTTGCATTAAAGGCCTCGCTAGGTGATTGTGGAAAACTAAAGCTGGCAATTAGAATATTATCTGCATTAAAACCCATACTTTTATTATTTAAATTAATCTGGCTGTAAATAACCAAACTACTAATGTAAACACTTGTAATAGCAAGGCTAGTAAGTAACGAAAGCAATGAGAACACTTGTACTTTTTCGCTTGTTGTTGCGCTTTGGCCGCGTCC
Organism: Pseudoalteromonas sp. c7(2019); assembly: GCF_011378625.1. NCBI lineage: Bacteria > Pseudomonadati > Pseudomonadota > Gammaproteobacteria > Alteromonadales > Pseudoalteromonadaceae > Pseudoalteromonas > Pseudoalteromonas sp. c7(2019). The sequence continues at coordinate 39,544 of NZ_WTKS01000009.1, forward strand.
AATACTGCTGTGTATCCACCTTCGTTGAAAATAACTAAGCGTCGATAAAAAAGTAATAATAACAATGTAAAATACCGCCAGCGTAAATAATGAAAAAGAGCTGCTTAGCTGATTCAGGCTTGGTAATAAAATTGTGCTGATGCGGTCGCTCAGTGGATACAAAGCGCACATTACAATAATAAGTAGTAGGCTTGTGAGTGCAATATCAATAATTTGCTGCACAAAAATGTGTTTGTTATTGGCTCCACATAGTTTGCGTATAGTTTCTTCTTGTTGCTTTTTAATTGACTCTGCACAGTAAAATGCACAAAAGGCTATAAAGCTAAATGTGAGTAAAATATAATAAAGTAACTGCAATAAGTTTAGACGCTTTATTATTTTATTGAAGTGAGTAGGGTTTACGCCAATACCATCACTAAACTTAAGTTCAGTGTTATCAAATATAAACATTTCGTTTTGTAAGTGCTTATTTATAAAGCTTAAAAAGAGTGTTTTATTTTTAATGTTTCCTAAAATATACGTAAATGTATCTGGGGTCAGGCTACTTTCTTGAGGCAAAATACGCTTGAGTTGCGAGTAAGAAATAACGAGTTTAGGTTCATAGGCACGTTTAAAGCTTTTAAACTCTTTTGGCATTACAGCAACAATGTTTATGCTTTTATTATTAACAACAAGCTGTTTGCCAATAATATCAGTGACACCTTTAAAATGAGTATGCCAAAACGAATAGCTAATGGCGGCACTTAGTGCGCTGCCTTGTTTTGGGAAATCTAATTTCTCAAAGCTGCCTAAGGCAGGAATGATACCTAATTGTTTATAACCCCCCGATATAAAGCTTACCTTAACAGGCTCGCTATCATGATTAACCGAAAGCTTTAATGATAAATCAATAGAACGCTCAAAAACGCCGACTAAATCTTGGTGCAATACGGTTATTTCATCAAAAATGTATTCATCAACGGGTAAGTCATTTTGAGTGTCACTTAAGTAAACTTGTTTAATGTTGTGGATGTTATTTATTGCCGTGTAATCGGCAGACAAAAACTGACTATGAATATTACTTATATTTAAAATTAAACATAAAGGAATACTCAGCAACAAGCAGCTAAGCCATAATTTAGTATTTTGCTTAGCATATTTTAGCCAGTTAAAGGTCAGATCAGTAATTAAGTTCAGCATCAAAAACCCTGAGCACTAAGCTGTCCGTCTTGAATATACAAACGCGTTTTTGCTGTTTTAGCATGGTTTTCATCATGTGTTATTAAGCAAATTGTTTTGCCTTCGTCGTTTAGCTTATTGAGTAACTGATATATTTGTTCGCTATTACTCGAATCTAAATTACCCGTTGGCTCGTCGGCTAAAATAATAGAAGGCTCATTTATTAATGCTCTAGCAATAGCAACTCTTTGTTGTTGCCCGCCTGACAATTGGCTTGGCTTTCTATCAATAAATTCAAGCATATTTACTTTATTAAGCGCAGCTTCTACTTTTTTTTGGTAATCCTTTCTAGGCACCGATTTGTTGTAACTGAGTGGCAAAGCCACGTTATCAAATACGCTTAAATGATTTAATAAATTAAAGTTTTGAAATATAAAACCAAGTTCTCTGTTTTTAATGGCTGCAATAGAGTCGGATGTTAAGTCTGCTGTGTTAGTGCCTAAAATAGTGTATTGCCCTTGGCTAGGTAAGTTTAGTAAACCTAAAATAGAAAGTAGGGTACTTTTACCACTGCCAGAAGTACCAGTTATTGCAATGTAGTCACCACTGTTTATTTTAAAACTTACAGCTTTGAGGGTATCAATTTTGGTATTAGGGTATTGATAAAAAACATTATTAAACTCTATTAACGGATAACTCATAACTGACACCTCATTAAAATACTTCTTTCAAATCAAGGTAACTTTGAGTGGCATAAGCTGCTGGTAGTAATAAAACATAGTTACCTTGTAGCGACTCATCAAAGCTTAAAGTGTCTTGCTCAGTTGTTTTGTAATTTATATGAGTAAGAATAGCTTTGCTGGAGGGCGTTATTTCATATATTTTCCACAGACTGTAGTTATCAAAATCATTCGGTTTTTTAATGTTTTGAGCTACTAAAGATTGCTCCAAATAAATATGAGCTTCTATTGCTTGGCTGCTTCTAAGCCATGATGGAGGGGAAGCGTCTAATACTAAAAATACATTAATAGCGCCATTTCTTATTACTGTATCAATATAATCAACCTTAGCTGCAATTGTGCCACTGGGTGTAACTATGTCTGCTTTTTGGCCTATTTTTAACTGATTAGATGAATACTGAGGAACTTGTATTTTAGCCAGTAAGTTGTCGGTCTCTATTAACTCAAACAGCGATTGCCCTTGAGTAACCGCTTGACCTAATTTAGCTAAGTTTTGGCTTACGGTACCGTCAAAGTTTGCTGTGAGTGTTAGTTGCTCTTGACGCCTTTGTAAATAGCTAAGTTTGTTTTTTGCGATGTTTACTTTGTTATCAAGCGCAATTAATTGCTGATCAAATGCCTCTTCAAATAGGCTAAGTTCATCATTTTTGGCATTAACTTCAAGTTCACTTTGCTTGTAAAGCATTTCGCTCTGTTTAAAGCGAATTGCAGAAATAATACCTTGTTCCATTAAAACTTTATTAGCATTTAATTCAAGCGCTTGTTGCTGCAATGCCATTTTAGCCTTTGATAAGTCGACTTTAATTTGCGAGAGCTTAATTGCTAAATTACTTTTATCAATAGCTACTTGGGATTCTAAATTAAGCTGCTCATAACTCGCATTATGTATATCTTGCTCCAATTCGTAGTTAGTCAGCTTTGCTAATACTTGGCCTTTTTTTATAGCTTGCCCTTCACGAATTGTAAGTGTGTTGATATTGCCTTTTAGCGGCGCAGACAAAAGCTCTCTTTGTGTAGGCTCTATTGTACCAATCCCTTTTAATACATTGGGTAATGATACTTGAGAGACTAATATTGGCTTTAAATAACGTTCAGGAATATCATTTGAGAAAAGTAGTATCTTAATTAAATAACCCAAAGCCAATAACAACAATAAAGCCGCAATAGCGATAGGATATTTACTTTTTTGTTTAACGATTAAATACTCTTCCATTAGTACAACCTACTTGTGCTTTCGTTATTTTAAAATGTGGGAAACGCTGTTTTAGTTAGAGTTTTCACTTACCTTAAGTAAAGGGTGTGAGGGTAAGCTAGCTGAGTAATGTTTTTTAGCTGGCAGTTAATGGTTTGATTTATCACCAACTCCGTTCCCAAAATACATTCAGTTATATCACCACTAAGTTAACTATGTAAATTTTATTTTAATGGAATTTAGTGGAAGAAAGGTTTGATTATCTTGTTTGTTGATGAAGCAGGGCAAAGTAATTACTACGTTGCTACACAAAAGCACTTATTTTATCGCTGCATTTTTTTTAGGAGGTTATTGCTAATAATGAGCAGCAGCTCGGTATTAATTTAACGATGTAGGGTGGGTTGAGTGAAACGAAACCCAACAGCTAGGTAGTATCATAAATCGTTTAGTTTCAGGGAGACAGGTATACAGCTCATGTTTAATTTAAAAACGTATAAAAAAGCTTATAATGCTAAATGATTAATTGAGGGTATTTGAGTTTTATGAAAGTTTATAAATATTTACCTATCTCTTTTGGTTCTCAAGCAATATTAATTGATGGGACTTTAAAGTTTAGCAGTCATAAAGATTTTAACGATCCGTTTGATTGTATTGTTTCTTATAATACGGAAGCATCACTAAGCTATCTTAAATCGAGAAAAGATTTGTTCCTAAAAGCATCAGAACATTTAAAGCTGAGTCCTAGCAGACGAATTGAGAACAAAAATAAAATGTATAAAGGGATTGAGAACTCGATAACTTCTGGGGATTTTCATAAAGATATAATTGATAGAATAGGAATTTGTTGTTTTAGTAAAAAGCCAGATAATATTCTGATGTGGTCACATTATGCACACAACCACACTGGTTTTGTAATAGAGTTTGATATTGATCTTAATGACCCTACTCTGAATTTATATAATAGCGAAAGTAATTTAATTGGCTACGATATTGTTTACAAGGATGAGATGCCAATTATCAAGGTTGGAAAAGGTAGCTTTGATGCGGTAAAAGATGTTTTTTTGACTAAGTCTAATGATTGGTCTTACGAAGAAGAATACAGAGTTTTGACTCGTAACAAGGGCCCTGGTATCCATGATTTTAATTTAAATAAGATAAATAAAATTATATTTGGAGTTAAAACCTCAGGTAAAGACATTGAAAGGCTGACACAAATAGTAAATGATTTATCACAGAAATTAAAAAAAGACATCCCAATCATTCAAGCTAAAATGGTTGAGGGAAAATATAAATTAAAAGTAGATTAGAGAAAGATGTTGTAACGCTTAAAGCTTTCTTTCGAGAAAAAAGCTCAAAACCAAAGGGCTTAGAGCTTTCTATATACAATTAAAGTTCAGCTAAAACATTTCACTTCAACGTATCGTTGGGTTTCGTTTCACTCAACCCAACCTACTATTACTCATCAATTGAGCGTAGTAGGGCGTTGATGCCTACTTTTTCACGTGTTTGTTTATCTACTTTTTTCACGATGATTGCAGCGTAAAGGCTGTGGGTGCCATCTTTTGACGGTAGTGCGCCTGGTACAACTACTGCGCCTGCTGGTACGCGGCCGTAGTGAATTTCGCCAGTTTCGCGGTCATAAATACGGGTGCTTTGGCTGATGTAAACGCCCATTGAAATTACCGCGCCTTCTTCAACAATTACGCCTTCCACAATTTCAGAACGTGCGCCAATAAAGCAGTTGTCTTCAATGATAGTTGGGTTAGCTTGTAGAGGCTCTAAAACGCCGCCTATGCCTACGCCACCTGATAAATGTACGTTCTTACCAATTTGTGCACATGAGCCTACAGTCGCCCATGTATCAACCATGGTGCCGTCGTCAACATATGCGCCAATGTTTACGTACGATGGCATAAGTACGACGTTTTTACCTACAAAGCTGCCTTTACGCGCTACTGCGTTTGGCACTACGCGCATACCGCCTTGCTGAAATTGCTCTGGCGTGTAGTCGCTAAATTTAAGCGGTACTTTGTCGTAAAACTGGTTTACGCCGTCGTTCATTGGTTGGTTGTCGCGAATACGAAACGACAGTAAGACTGCTTTTTTAAGCCACTGGTGTACAACCCATTCACCTGATATTTTTTCAGCAACGCGTGCTGCGCCGCTATCAAGTAAATCAAGTGCGTCGATAATGGCTTGTTTTACGTCGCTTGATACTGTGCTTGGGCTAATGCTATCGCGGTTGTCCCATGCGTTTTCGATCATCGTTTTTAAATCTGACATGTGTGTCCTCTATTCTGTTTCGGCGTTGAATTTTTTACGTAATGCCTGATGAATTTTTGCTTGCTCTTCATCAGTCAGCGCTTGGTATTCGTTATTAGATACGACAAAGAAATCCTCGGCACGTTCACCCACCGTTGTAATACGGGCAGCGTGAATGTGTAGTAAATGCGCTTGGAAAACTTCGGCTATTTTGGTTAGTAAACCTTGTATATCGACGGCTTGAATTTCTATTAAGCTACGGTCTTTGCGTGCATGTGGGCGCAACACAATTTTAGGTTTAATATTAAAATCTTTAAAGCGTTGAGAGCGGCTCTTTTTAAAGCGAATCTTTTTACGCGGATCGCTTAGTGCTTGCTCAAGCCCGCGTTTAATTGATTGCGCTCGACCACTTGCAATAGGGTCGCCACTTACTTCAAGTATTACAAAGCTAAACAAGACGTAACCGTCTTTTGTGGTCAGTACTTGCGCGTGTTGTATTTGCGCTTTTTTAGAGCCAATCACACTTACTAATCGGGCAAACAGTGGGCCAGAGTAGGGGCTGTATACAAATACTTGTGTGCCACCATGCATAGCTTTGTTAGATACAACAACACTTGGCTGACTTAAGTCTGTGCTACTTAATAAATGCTCACTTTGCCATGATATTTGTTGTTCGCTAAAGGCGGTAAAGTAGTTGGCTTTAAAGCGGCTCCAAATTAAATCAATTTTTTCCTCTTGATAACCCAGATTTATTAAGCGTTGTTTAGCTTGGTGCTTTTTATCGCGAATTTGGTCGCGTTGATCCATTGGGTTTTCGAGCCCTAGACGCAAAGCGCGCTGCGTGTGTAAGTATAGCTCACGCAGTAGGGTGTTTTTCCAATCGTTCCATAAGTTGTCGTTGGTTGCACGTATGTCGGCAACGGTTAAACAATATAAGTAGTCGAGTTGGCGCTCTGTTTTAACGCGTGTAGCGAAGTCTTTTATTACAGCAGGATCGTTAATGTCTTTACGCTGTGCGGTAACCGACATAAGTAAATGGTTACTTACAAGCCATGCAACGAGTTTTGCATCCACCGATGAAAAACCATGTAATTTAGCAAATGCTATTGCGTCAACAGCGCCAAGTTCTGAGTGGTCGCCACCTCGGCCTTTAGCAATGTCGTGAAATATACCGGCTAAATAAAGTAGCTCTGGTTTGTCCATTCGAGTGACTATTTCACTACAAATAGGAAACTCGCTAATGCCTGTTTTATCAAAATATTCGTAAATGTTTTTGATTAATTTGTGAGTGTGCTCATCTACGGTGTACGCGTGAAACAAATCGAACTGCATTTGCCCAAATATATTACGCCACTGCGGTAAGTAGGCGGCAAGCATGCCGTGCTTGTGCATGAGCGTAAATGCGCGGCCCATACCGTTAGGGTGTTTAACTAAGCGTAAAAAGGCTTCGCGACAGGCTGCGTAATCTTGCAAATCGCCCAATAAACGACGGCGCACTTGGCGAATAGTACGAATAGTACTTGGGTAAATATGCGTTATTGCTGGGTTATCGGCTATGTGCTCAAACAATACAAAGAGTTGGTCGCGTCTAAAAAATACCGACGGATCTTTTACGCGTATTTGATGACCTACTTGCTCAAAGTTTCTGTCGAGTTCAATTGCTGCCACAGCACTACTTTCGGGCATTATGCTTTGTTCAAAGTATGAAAGTAGCATTTGGTTAAGCTCGCGCACGCGGCTCATTATTCTAAATAAGCGTTTCATCATACGCTCAACAGAGGCTTTACCGTCGCTACCAAAACCTAAAATTTCGGCGGCTTGCGGTTGATGATCAAACAGTAAGCGGTTTTCAGCTCGACCTGCAGCTAAATGCAGTGCAAAGCGAATGTTCCATAGGTTTTCTAGACACTCAGAAAGCTCTTGAAACTCTTCGTGAGTTAAGTATCCGTGGCTTATTAACTCTTGCAGGGTTTCGGTTCTAAAATGCTTTTTTGCCACCCAAATAATGGTTTGTAAGTCGCGCAGACCACCGGGGTTTTCTTTAATGTTTGGCTCAAGATTATACGCGGTGCCGTGGCACTTTCTGTGGCGTAAATTTTGCTCCTGAACTTTGGCAGTAAAAAATTCACCTGAGCGCCATACTGGCGTTTCAAGAATATGCATTTTGAGTTTTTCAAACTCAATGTGGTTACCAAAAATAAGGCGGCTTTCGAGCAAGCTGGTGGCAAAAGTAACGTCTTCACGTTTTTGCTCAATGGCTTGTTCTATCGTACGCACGCTGTGACCAATCTCTAAGTTGAGATCCCATAGCATGGTGACAAACTGGCCTATTTTTTCGCATATTTCTTCGCTTGGCGGTTTAGTTACAAGCAATAAAAAGTCGATGTCGGAGTAGGGATGTAGCTCACCACGTCCGTATCCGCCTACCGCTATTAATGCTAAATCAGGTTCGCGCGCTAAGTCGTAAACATGAAAAAGCTTAATGAGTAGGCGGTCAATAAACTCAGCCCGGGCATTAATTAAATTCCCAACCGGTTGTTTAGAAAATTCGTTATGTAACCATTTATAAAAATAGCTAGAACAATCGCGATAATCACTAAGTTGCTCTGCATCGCTAAGCAACTTTTTTACTTTGTTGGGTAATGCCACGTGGGCTGGCTCCTTGTTGAACCTTTCACACGGATAAGAATTTTCTTATCAAGTGTTTCGGTTTTATTAGTGTTCTATGATCCGCTCGATAGTATCATCTGATCGTAGCGTTAAAATTTCAACACCATTTTCAGTCACTAATAAAGTATGTTCCCACTGTGCAGACAAACTACGGTCGCGTGTTACTACTGTCCAATCATCTTTAAGAAGTTTGCATTGGCGTTTACCCGCATTAACCATAGGTTCAATAGTTAAACACATACCTGCTTTTAAGGCTTCGCCAGTACCGGCTTTACCGTAATGCATTATTTGTGGTTCTTCATGAAATCCTGCGCCGATACCGTGGCCGCAATATTCACGTACAATTGAGTAGTTAAAGCTCTCTGCATATTTTTGAATTGCTGAGCCAATATCACCCAAGCGCACACCTGGTTTTACCATTTTAATAGCAAGGTATAAGCTTTCTTGTGTTACTTCTGCAAGACGCTTAGCTTGAATGTTTGGTGTACCAACGTGGAACATTTTAGATGTGTCGCCGTGGTAACCATCTTTAATGACAGTTACGTCGATATTTACACTGTCGCCTTCTTTTAATGCTTTGTCATTTGGAATTCCGTGACAAATAACATGATTAACTGACGTACAAACTGATTTTGGAAAGCCATGATAATTTAACGGAGCAGGGATTGCTTGTTGCACATTAACAATATAATCATGACAAAGTGTATTTAGCTCATCGGTGGTAACACCTGGCACTACATGAGGGCCGATCATTTCAAGTACATCGGCCGCTAAGCGCCCAGCTACGCGCATTTTCTCTATTTCTTCAGGGGTCTTGATAATAGCGCTCATTGAGGCTCCAAAGTTGAGTTTTTAACATTTATCGTCGAACAAATTTTGCACGCGACGTTGAGTATTTAATTTTAATATGGTATAAAGCGCGCCGTCTTTTTACAAATAAATTCTTAAATGATTTTTTGTATTTAAGGCAAACACAATTTTATTTTAACACACACACGTATCGTCACATACACTTGGGTGCATTTGAAGTTTAATTACTTCGGTGTTGGTGCTATGGGATATGTGGAGGCCTAACCCTAAACAACTATAGAGGATCTATAAAATGGCAAACGTTTCAATGCGCGATATGCTTCAAGCTGGTGTTCACTTTGGTCACCAAGCACGTTACTGGAACCCTAAGATGAAGCCTTTCATCTTCGGCACACGTAACCGTGTACATATCATCAACCTTGAGCAAACTGTACCAATGTTCAACGACGCACTTAAGTTTTTATCAAGTGCTGCAGCAAACAAAGGTAAAGTTCTTTTCGTTGGTACTAAGCGCGCAGCAAGCGACGCAGTTAAATCAGCTGCTTTAGAAAGCGACCAGTTCTTCGTAAATCACCGTTGGTTAGGTGGTATGTTGACTAACTGGAAAACTGTACGTCAATCAATCAAGCGTCTTAAAGACCTTGAAGCACAAAGCCAAGACGGAACTTTCGAGAAGTTAACTAAGAAAGAAACGTTAACGCTTAACCGCGAAATGGAAAAGCTTGAAAAGAGCCTTGGTGGTATCAAAAACATGGGCGGTCTTCCAGACGCGCTTTTCGTTATCGATGCTGACCACGAGCACATTGCTATCCGTGAAGCAAACAACCTAGGTATTCCAGTTGTTGCAATCGTAGATACTAACTCTAACCCAGACGGTGTTGATTACATCGTACCTGGTAACGATGATGCTATCCGTGCTGTAAGCCTTTACACTAGCGCTGTTGCAGCTGCTATTACTGAAGGTCGCGAGAATAACATCGTTGCTCAAGCTGAGAAAGACGATTTCGTTGAAGCTGAGTAATTAGCTGTCATCAAGTCTTCATCTTTTTAAGGTGAAGACTTGCTATTCTTGTCGAGCGGGTAACCCGCTTATCTAACCTGATTTCAGATTTGAGGATTTACTAATGGCTGTAACTACTGCCCTAGTTAAAGAATTACGCGAGCGCACAGGCGCTGGCATGATGGATTGTAAAAAAGCGTTAACTGAGACTGATGGCGACATCGAGTTAGCGATTGAAAACATGCGTAAAAGTGGCGCTGCTAAAGCTGCTAAAAAAGCAGGTAACATTGCTGCTGAAGGTACTATCATCATCAAGCAAAACGCGGGTGTTGCAGTACTAGTAGAAGTTAACTGTCAAACAGATTTCGTTGCAAAAGACGTAAGCTTCTTAGCATTTGCTAACAAAGTTGCTGACGCTGCAATTGCTGACACTATCTCTATCGAAGACTTACAAGCTAAGTTTGAAGAAGACCGTGTTGAGCTAGTGACTAAAATTGGCGAAAACATCAATGTACGTCGTTTACAGTACGTAACGGGTGAAAACCTAGTTGAGTACCGTCATGGCGATCGTATCGGTGTTGTTGTTGCGGGTGTTGCTGATGAAGAAACACTTAAGCACGTTGCAATGCACGTTGCTGCATCTAGCCCTGAATACTTAACACCTTCAGATGTACCAGCCGATGTTGTTGCTAAAGAAAAGCAAGTACAAATCGAAATCGCGATGAATGAAGGCAAGCCTGCTGAAATCGCTGAGAAGATGGTTGTTGGCCGCATGAAAAAATTCACTGGTGAGGTTTCTCTTACTGGTCAAGCTTTCATCATGGAGCCTAAGAAAACTGTTGGCGATATTCTTAAAGAGAAAAACGCAACAGTTACTAGCTTCGTACGTGTAGAAGTTGGTGAAGGTATCGAGAAGAAAGAAGAAGATTTTGCTGCTGAAGTTGCTGCTCAAATTGCTGCTGCTAAAGCTAAGTAAGATTACTATTTGTGAAGGATAATGAAATTAGATGCAATTAAAGTACTATTTGGTTTTGCTTCGCAGCTAGAAATTCTTTAAAATAACCGCGCTTTTATGTTTAACATAAGCGCGGTTATTTTTTATCCATAATTCAATAAAAGTTGGCCCCAATACTATGACTATCAATCGCAAACCTATTTTTAGACGTGTTCTTCTCAAATTAAGTGGTGAAGCTTTAATGGGAGACGAAGGCTTCGGCATCGATCCTAAAGTTTTAGACCGTATGGCACAAGAAATTAAAGAGCTAGTAGAGCTCGACGTAGAAGTGGGTTTAGTTATTGGTGGAGGTAACTTTTTACGCGGTGGATCACTTGCAGAAGCAGGTATGAATCGCGTAGTAGGCGATCACATGGGTATGCTTGCAACGGTTATGAACGGCCTTGCAATGCGTGATGCGCTACACCGTGCATTTGTAAATTGTCGTCTTATGTCGGCTATTCCGCTTAATGGTGTATGTGACGCTTATAACTGGGCTGAAGCAATTAGTTTATTGAAAACTGGCCGCGTAGTCATTTTTGCAGCGGGTACTGGTAACCCATTTTTCACTACCGATTCTGCAGCATGTTTACGCGGTATCGAAATTGAAGCGGATACAGTAATTAAAGCGACTAAGGTTGATGGCGTATACAGTGATGACCCTGTTAAAAACCCAGATGCGACGCTTTATACCCACTTAAGCTACAATGAAATCATTGAAAAAGAATTAAAAGTTATGGATTTAGCGGCATTTACTCTAGCCCGCGATCACAATATGCCATTGAGCGTATTTAACATGAATAAATCAGGCGCGCTAAAACGCGTAATTATGGGTGAAGAAGAAGGTACACTTATTTCTTCACAAGCCTCAGATGAAATAATCAAATAATTAGGATTAAACCGTGATTAACGATATTCAAAAAGACGCGCAAGCGCGCATGCAAAAAAGTGTAACTGCACTAGGTAGCCAATTATCTAAAATTCGTACTGGCCGTGCACATCCTGCAATCCTAGATGGCATTATGGTGTCGTACTACGGTGCACCAACGCCTTTAAACCAAGTTGCTAACGTAACAATTGAAGATTCTCGTACACTGGCTATTGGTGTATTTGATAAGTCTTTAGCGCAAGCTGTTGAAAAAGCAATTATGGCATCTGACTTAGGTTTAAACCCTATGTCGGCAGGTACTGTTATTCGCGTACCACTTCCTCCACTTACAGAAGAGCGTCGTAAAGACCTAATTAAAATTGTACGCGCTGAAGTTGAAGGCGGTCGTGTTGCTATTCGTAACATTCGTCGTGATGCTAATGGCGATGTAAAGGGTTTATTAAAAGATAAAGACATATCTGAAGATGAAGCGCGTCAATCAGATGATGCGATTCAAAAGCTTACTGATAAGTTTATTAAAGAAATGGATACTTTATTAGCTGCCAAAGAAACAGAATTGATGGAAATCTAAGCAACTAAAATTATTAGTTTTGAAACGCCGTCTAGGGTATACTAGGCGGCGTTTTTTTATGGAATACTCGATATTTATGGTTCTAGATGCTGACACAATTTCACAGCAATGTTTACCCAAACATGTTGCTATCATCATGGATGGGAACGGACGTTGGGCGCAAGCTAGAAATAGACCTCGTGTGTATGGGCATAAAAAAGGCGTAGACGCAGTTCGTCAATCTGTTCAGTTTTGTACTAAATTAGGGATACAATCGTTAACCTTATTTGCTTTTAGTAGTGAAAACTGGCGCCGCCCTGAAGACGAAGTAAACACTTTAATGGAGCTTTTCTTATTTGTTTTAACAAAGGAAGTTAAAAAGCTTCATAAAAACAATGTAAAACTGACCATTATTGGAGACTTATCACGATTTTCTGAAGGATTACGTAGCAAGGTAGACGCTGCGCATAAGCTGACTGAAAATAACACCGGGTTGCGTTTAAATGTTGCAGCTAATTACGGTGGTCGTTGGGATGTTGCCAATGCGGCAAAACAACTTGCTTTGCAAGTTGCGCAGGGCACACTAAACGCAGAAGATATTACAGAAGAGCGCTTAGCACAGCATATGAGCATGGCAGATCAGGCTGAACCTGATTTACTTATTCGCACTGGTGGCGATGTTCGTATTAGTAATTTTTTACTATGGCAAGTTGCTTATGCAGAACTTTACTTTACCGAGACACTTTGGCCAGATTTTAATGAAGCAGCATTTGCTGAGGCCATTGCGTGTTACGTTGCCAGAGAGCGACGTTTTGGTTGTACGGGCGAACAAATAAAACAATTACTCGCTCAAACCTAAATAGAATAAGGGTCACATTTTGTTAAAACAACGAATTTTAACCTCTCTAGTGCTAGCTCCATTAGCATTGGCTTTGGTTTTTTATACACCGCTTACGTTATTTAGTTACTTTGCTGGTGCAATTGTATTATTAGGCGCATGGGAATGGTCTGCATTTATGGGCCTTTGCGACAAGCTTAAACGTGCTGCCTTTGTTGTGTTTATTGGCGCTTTACTTGCCTTGCTTAATTTACATTGGCCTATTGAATCATTATGGGAAAATGGCAAGCTAGTCGGTGATGCAAATTACGTATTTACGCTTTCGTTTGCTTGGTGGATTGTTGCTAGCTATTTAATTTGGCGCTACCCAGAAATGGCTAAAGCGTGGAATGAAGGCCTAGTTATGCGCGGCATTGCAGGGCTACTCACGCTTGTACCGCTATGGCTTGCACTAAATACACTACGTAGCGCGCAATATGCTGAATCAACTCATTTTGGTTCGGTGCTAATTTTAGTGGTACTCGGTATTGTATGGAGCGCAGATGTGGGTGCTTACTTTACGGGTAAAAGTTTTGGTAAACATAAGTTAATGCCTAAAGTAAGCCCTAATAAAACAATTGAAGGGTTAGCAGGCGGTGTAGTTGCTTCTATTATTTTTGTATTAGCATTTTGTCACTTTACCGATGTTGATTTAGTTGTATGGCCTGTGTACGCGATAATGACAGCATTTATTGCGTTGTTTTCTGCGGTAGGTGATTTACTGGAAAGCATGTTTAAACGTGAAGCTGGTTTAAAAGATAGCGGTCGATGTTTACCAGGGCACGGCGGTATTTTAGATAGAATTGACAGCTTAACGGCTGCTGCTCCAATGTTTGTTATGTGCTATGCGTGGACTCTTAGTTTATGAGCCAAAAGCAATTGCTGGTTATTTTAGGCGCAACAGGCTCAATTGGTTTAAGTACACTTGATGTTGTGTCGCGCAATAAAGAGTTATTTGATGTTTTTGTTTTGGCTGCAGGACAAAATGCAAAGAAAATGGCGGAGTTGTGTATTGAACATGAACCGCTTTATGCGATTATGGCTAACCAGCAGGCCGCAGAGCAGTTATCTGCGTATTTAGCTAATACTCAGTGCCAAACTCTTGTTATGCACGGTGAGCAAGCAATGAGTGACTTATGTGCTCATCCTGATGTTGACATTGTAATGTCGGCAATTGTAGGTGCAGCTGGTTTACTACCTACATTAAGTGCTGTTGAAGCGGGTAAAAAAGTACTACTAGCTAATAAAGAATCTTTAGTTATGTCAGGTCAGTTGTTTATTGATAAAGTTAAACAACATAAAGCCACTTTGCTGCCAATAGATAGCGAACATAATGCAATTTTTCAATGCCTACCTTCTTCGTTACAAAATGCCAAAGGCGATCAAAAACTACAGCAACATGGCGTAAGTAAAATTTTGCTTACCGGCTCTGGTGGCCCGTTTTTAACGCGTGATATAAATACGTTAAAAGATGTAACCGTAAGTGAAGCCGTTGCACACCCTAACTGGTCGATGGGACAAAAAATATCAGTAGATTCCGCAACTATGATGAACAAAGGCTTAGAGTTTATTGAAGCTAAGTGGTTATTCAATTGTGATGCTAGTGATATTGATGTAGTTATTCATCCGCAAAGTATTATTCATTCAATGGTGCAGTACCACGATGGTTCTATTTTAGCGCAAATGGGTAACCCCGATATGCGCACGCCAATTGCCCATGCACTTGCGTATCCTGAGCGAATTAATGCGGGTGTTAAACCGTTAAACTTCTCTGACATTTGTGATTTTTCGTTTACTAAACCTGATTTTTCTCGTTATCCAAATTTACAATTAGCGATTGATGCGTGTAGTGCAGGGCAGGGCGCGACAACAACGGTTAATGCAGCAAATGAAATAGCTGTGGGCGCATTCTTAAACGGTAAAATTGGTTTTACCGATATATACAAAATAAATGCACAGACGCTAGAAGCTGCAACTTACACCAATGTGCAAAGCCTAGATGAAATTTTAGAGTGTGATAAATTAGCGCGTATTAGCGCTTCAGAATTTATAACAAAAGTGGCGCATTAATATGTTTGATTTTTTTTGGAATCTTGGCTCATTTATTTTAGCGCTTGGTATTTTAGTGGCCATACATGAATATGGCCATTTTTGGGTTGCACGAAAAATGGGCGTTAAAGTGCTGCGTTTTTCAATTGGTTTTGGTAAGCCACTGTTAAAATGGCATGACAAATATAATACCGAATACGTGATTGCCGCTATTCCATTAGGTGGTTATGTAAAAATGCTTGATGAGCGAGTTGATGACGTACCAGCAAATCAACGCCACTTGTCGTTTAACTCTAAATCTGTACAAGCGCGTATTGCTATTGTTGCTGCGGGACCAATGGCTAACTTTTTGTTTGCCATTTTTGCTCTTGCGGTGATGTATATGGTAGGTGTGCAATCGGTTAAGCCAGTTGTTGGCAGCATAACCGAAGGCAGTCGCGCAGAGCAGGCGGGCATTATGCCTTCTCAACATATTATAAAAATTGGTGATGATGACATAACGACATGGCAAGATGCCACGTTTGCGCTTATGTCTAACTTAGGCGAAGAAAGCGTTGAAGTTATTGTTCGTGATAAAAACCTTCAACCACGCGTTAAAACGCTTAATTTAGAGGGTTGGAAGCTTGACCAGCGAGACGTACCACCATTAAGTTCGTTAGGTATTGTGCCATTTAGACCTCAAGCAACTTTAACAATTGCCGCCGTAACTAAAGACTCAGCCGCAGAACACGCTAATTTACAAGTTAACGACACAATTTTGGCTGTAAACGGTGAAACAATAAGCAATTGGCAGCAATTAGTTAATCTTATTACGCAATCAGCTAACAAATCTTTACAATTTAGTGTAAAAAGACAAGATACTATACAAGCCATTACAGTTACCCCTAAAGGGCGCATTGATAATAACGGTATTGAGCAAGGCTTTTTAGGTGTTGCTCCTGTTGTACAGCAATGGCCTGATGGCTATGTAGAGACAAGGCATTACGGCCCGCTCGATAGTATTGTGCGAGGCACAAAAGAAACTTGGCGCTTAATTACACTCAGTTTTGACATGATTGGTAATTTAATTACAGGCCAGGTTTCGGTTAAAAATTTAAGTGGTCCTGTGGGCATTGCAGTAGGCGCTGGAACTAGCGTAAGCTATGGGTTAGTGGCCTTTTTAAGCTTTTTAGCCTTAATAAGCGTTAACTTGGGTGTATTTAATTTATTACCCTTACCAGTGCTTGATGGCGGACACTTAATGTATTACATAATTGAACTTTTTCGTAAAAAGCCGGTCTCTGAAAAGACACAAGAGTTTGGTTTTAAAGTGGGTGCCTTGTTGCTCATTTTTCTAACATGTTTCGCTTTGTTCAATGATGTATCGCGTTTGTAGTTACAGCGTGGCAAATTACTAATTAGAACACGATTGTAAAGCACCACTAGTAAGGTGTTATGCGGTAATACAGTTGTAAAGGATAAAGATAATAAAATGGCTATAAAAAAACATTTGGCAATAACAAGTTTATTGGGTGCAAGTTTTGCAGCCCTAGGCCAAAACTCCTTTATTGTTGAAGACCTGAAAGTTGAAGGTTTGCAGCGCGTAGCACTTGGTGCAGCGCTAACACATATTCCTATTAACGTAGGCGATAATGTTGATGACTATACGATTTCAAAAACAATAAAGTCACTTTATCGTTCTGGGCACTTTGATAACATAAAAGCACTTCGTGATGGCAACAACGTTATTTTTAAAGTAACGGAACGTCCTACCATCAGCTTTATTGAGTTTGAAGGCAATAAAGACATTAAAGACGAGCAGCTTAATGAGTCTCTTGATCAGCAAGATATTCGCCAAGGTGAACCACTTGATAAAACCGTTATCGATAGTATCGAAAAAGGCTTAGTTGAGTTTTTCCACAGCATTGGTAAATACAACGCTAAAGTAGATATCAGTATTACTAAGCTGCCACGTAACCGCGTTAAACTTAAGTTAGAGTTTGATGAAGGTGATGCTGCTTCTATCCGCCAAATTAACTTAGTGGGTAATGAACTTTTTTCTAATGAAGAGCTTCTTAAACTTGCTGAATCGCAGCAAGATTTACCTTGGTGGCAGTTTATGGGTAGCGACCGTTACCAAAAGCAAACCATTGAAGGCGATTTAGAAAAAATTCGTAGTTATTATTTAGACCGTGGTTACCTGCGTTTTAATATCGACTCAACACAAGTTTCAGTGAGCCCTGAACGTGAATCAGTTTACGTTACAGCTAACTTAACTGAAGGCGTAAAATATAAAGTTAAAGGTTTTGACTTTATTGGTGACTTGCTTGGCCGTGAAGACTTAATTAAAAGTGTTATCCCACTTAGAGCGGGTGAGCTTTATAACGGTTCTGTAGTTACTTCATCTGAAGAGTTTATTAAAAGCTACTTAGCACGTTTTGGTTACGCTAATGCTGAAGTGCGTACAATTCCAGAAATTGACGACGAAAAGCAAGAAGTACAATTAACACTATCGGTTAACCCAGGTAAGCGTGTATACGTTCGTCGTATTATTGTTGGTGGCAACCAAAATACGGCAGATGAAGTACTTCGTCGTGAAATGACACAACTTGAAGGCGCATGGTTATCTAATCAAAACCTTGAGCGTTCAAAACTGCAAATTCAACGCCTACCTTACATGGAAACTGTTGATTTTAACGTAGTGCCTGTACCCGGTGTGGATGACCAAGTAGATGTAGACTTTACTGTAAAAGAGCAATCTGCAGGTAGCTTTAATGCTGGTCTTGCTTATGGTTCTTACTTAGGTCTGCAGTTTAATATTGGTGTAACAGAATCTAACTTTTTAGGCACAGGTAACCAAATTGGTTTAAACCTTAATACGTCTACAGGTTCTGAAAGCTTAAGCTTATCGTACACAGACCCATACTTTACGCCAGATGGTGTATCGCAAGGCAGTAGCATCTTTTACAGAAACTACGATGCAAGTAAATTCAGTCTTGTTGAATATAAATCGAAAAGTTATGGTTTAGGCACAAATATTGGTTTTCCAATTGATGCTGTAAATCGTGTTAACTTTGGCGCCCGCTGGATTAAAGAAGAGCTTTCAGATATTGCAGAGTACGAGCAAACGCGTGTACTTCGTGAAACATTCTTAGATCCAGATAACCCAGATGCAGGCTTTGACTTTACTAAGTATGAGCTGAGTGTTGGCTGGTCGCGTATCACCGTTAACCGTGGTTTATTCCCAACAGCGGGTTCGCGTCAAACTCTAAACTTAACAGCAACAACGCCTAACTCAGATCTTCAGTACTTTAAACTGAATTACGATTCGCGTTTTTACTGGCCTATATCAAATGACCACCGTTGGGTATTCTCAACGCGTGCAGCACTTGGTTATGGTAACGGTTATGGTTCTACAAACGGGTATGAGCAAACACTTCCATTCCAAGAGTACTTCCGTATAACGGAAATGGAACTACGTGGCTTTGACCGTAATACGATATTACCACGTGCTGTGTCGCGTATACCGCAGTCTATTCCGGGTACGCCAGGTGCAGACGGTACTACAACCGGTAGCATTGGTGGTGCATCAGAATTTGATATTCTAGTGCCACAAGGTCGCATTGGTGGTAATGCTAAAGCAGTGGCAGGTATGGAGCTAATTGTTCCTACACCATTCTTAGATGAAGAAAATACCAGCTCTGTACGTACTAGCTTCTTTGTTGATGCTGCAAACGTATGGGATACTGAGTTTAACGTAGACCGCTATCAAAACTTAGGCGTTGATGAACGTGCTAAATTAGATGACTATTCAGACC
Source organism: Pseudoalteromonas sp. c7(2019) (assembly GCF_011378625.1). NCBI lineage: Bacteria > Pseudomonadati > Pseudomonadota > Gammaproteobacteria > Alteromonadales > Pseudoalteromonadaceae > Pseudoalteromonas > Pseudoalteromonas sp. c7(2019). The sequence goes on from NZ_WTKS01000009.1 coordinate 58,532, forward strand.
CAATGCGTTTTAGGGTTTCAACCGGTCTTTCATTACAATGGATCTCTCCAATGGGTCCAATGCTGATCAGTTTTGCGTATCCATTGCAAAAAGAAGAAGATGACGATACGAAAACCATCAGCTTTAACATTAGTAACACTTTCTAAAGGAGTTTTTTGTGAAAAAATTATTTAAATCAACAGCTGTAGCAGTTTTAGCAACGTTAATGATGGGTACTTCTGTGAATGCATTTGCACACAAAGTAGGTATTGTTGATATGCAGGAAATCTACAAGCAAATTCCTCAAATGGCTAAAATTGAACAGTCTTTACAAACTGAGTTTGCTGAACGTCGTCAAGAGCTTGAAAAGTTACAAGGCGATATTCGTTTTGAAGCTGAAAAATTTAAACGTGAAAGTACAACGATGAGCCAAGCTCAAAAAGATACTCTGCGTGAAAAAATTCAAGGCATGCAAAAAAATCTTGCTGAACAAGGTCGCCCTTTAGAGCAAGAGATTAAAGCGCGTCAAAACCAAGAGCTTGCTAAAGTTCAAGGTGTAATCATCAAAACAATTGAAGAGATTGCTAAAGACGGCGACTTCGACGAAGTTAAAGTAAAAGACACTACTATTTACTTTAACCCTAAAGAAGTGACTGATCTTTCATCTAAAGTTGTAGCCGCTGTTAGTAAGAAATAATCACTCTATGCAAAATTATACGCTTTCGCAAATTGCGGAACTTCTAGGCGCCGAACTTCAGGGTGATGGCGCTTTAGAAATAAAAAAAATAGCGACACTTGCAAATGCCCATTCTGGGCATATTGCATTTTTAGCGAACTCAAAATATCGATCGCAACTTGAAACTACTCAAGCGAGTGCTGTAATAGTAAGCCAAGCCGATGCAGAGTACTTTAGTGGCAGCAAAATTATTGTTGCTAATCCGTATGTAAGTTACGCAAAATTAGCGCAATTTATGGATACAACACCACGCTCAGCCTCGACGGGTATTCATCCAAGTGCAACTGTTCATTCAACAGCGATTGTTAGTGATAGCGCCGCTATTGGTGCTAACGCAGTCATTGAAGCTCATGCAGTGATAGGTGACAACGCGCAAATTGGTCCGAACAGTTTTATCGGGGAACGTGTTAAAATAGGTTCTGGCACTAAGCTTTGGCCTAGTGTGACTATTTATCACGATGTTGAAATTGGTTCAGATTGTTTGTTTCAAGCAAATAGTGTTGTAGGTAGTGATGGGTTTGGCTATGCAAATGAGCGCGGGCAGTGGGTTAAAATACCTCAGCTTGGTTCAGTGATCATAGGCAACAAAGTTGAAATTGGTGCAAGTACGACAATTGATCGTGGTGCACTGGACAATACCATCATTCATAGCAATGTTATTATCGATAATCAGTGTCAAATAGCGCACAACGTTGAAGTTAATTCAGGCACCGCAATAGCGGGCTGCACTGTACTTGCAGGAAGCGTTACCATTGGCAAGAACTGTCAAATTGGTGGCATGGTTGCAATTAATGGTCACATGTCTGTATGTGATGGTGTTATAATTACCGGCATGAGTATGGTGACAAAATCAATCACCGAACCAGGTATTTACTCATCTGGTATGCCCCATACAACAAACAAAGAATGGCGTAAATCAATAGCTCACTTGCGTAACCTTTCAGACATGAAATCTCGTCTTAAAGCGCTTGAAGCATTGGCTAAGTCATAACGTTGAACACTAATAAGGATGCTATTTTGGCAAACGAATTAAATAGCCTTGATATTCAAGAAATTTTAAGTTTATTACCGCACCGTTACCCGATGCTATTAATTGATCGTGTTATTGATTTTACACCTGGCAAGTCTTTACATGCTATTAAAAATGTTTCTATAAATGAACCGATTTTTACTGGGCACTTTCCAAATCAGCCAATTTTTCCTGGTGTGCTAATATTAGAATCAATGGCGCAAGCAACGGGTTTATTAGGTTTTAAAACAGTAGAAAACCGTAGCGAAAACGAATTGTATTTGTTTGCTGCTGTTGATAACGCACGTTTTAAACAACCTGTAATTCCTGGTGATACAATGCATCTTCATGTTGAGTTTTTAAAAGAACGTCGCAACATTTGGAAGTTTGCTGCAGAAGCTAGAGTCGACGGCAAAATAGTGTGTAGTGCCGAAATTATGTGTGCGAGAAGAGAGTTTTAATAGTGATCCATTCTACAGCAATAATCGAACCTGGCGCTAAACTAGGCAACAATGTCTCAGTTGGTCCGTATAGTTATATTGGCAATGATGTTGTTATCGGTGATAACTGTATTATTGAGTCTCACGTTGTTGTTAAAGGGCCGTCAACTATTGGCTCTGGCAATCATATTTTTCAGTTTGCGTCTGTGGGTGAAGCCTGCCAAGACAAAAAATACAACAACGAGCCAACCACTTTAATAATGGGTGATAACAACGTTATCCGTGAATGTGCCACTATTCACCGTGGTACGATTCAAGACCAAGGTGTTACTAAAATTGGTAGTAATAATTTGTTTATGGCTTATACACACGTTGCACATGACGCGGTAATTGGCGATAACGTAATTTTTGCTAACAACGCAAGTGTGGCCGGCCATGTACATGTAGGCGATTGGGTTATCCTTGGTGGTAATTCGGGTGTTCATCAGTTTTGTAAAATTGGTGCACATGCCTTTATTGGTATGTATTCAGGTGTTAACAAAGATGTACCACCATTTGTTACTACCATTGGTATGCCAGCAGGTCCTGCAGCTATCAATAAAGAAGGCATGAAGCGTCGTGGTTTCGAAAGTGATGAAATTATGGCTGTACGCCGTGCATACAAAGCATTTTATCGTAAAAGCTTAGGTGCTGAAGAAGCTATTGAGTCGCTTAGTGAAGATGCCGCAAAGTATCCTGCTGTGAAATTGATGGTCGACTTTGTTAAAAACTCAGAGCGCGGCATCGTAAGATAATTCGCGGGTTTGCTTTAAGCATTAAAAAACCACCCTAGATGATAAATCGAAGGTGGTTTTTTATTGCCCTGCTTTAAGCTAATTCAGTTAATACTCAGGGTAATTGAGTTAGTATGCGGGTAATTTATATAATAAAAGCCGTCCTATGCGTTTACCTAAGTTAGTTGTCACTCTTTTTATTACTTCAGTTTTAGCCGCTTGTAGTAGCCAGCCTATTGTTAAATCATCTGCTGGAGAAATCACTCAAGTTGGGAAAGCATCTTTTTATGCTGATAAATACCACGGAAGAACAACCGCCAACGGAGAGCGCTTTAGTCAACAAGCCGCCACGGCAGCCCATTTAGAATTCGATTTTGGTACTACGGTGGTTGTTACTAATCTAGCCAATAACAAATCAGTCACGGTAAGAATTAACGATAGAGGCCCGTATGTGCGAGGTCGTATTATTGATTTATCAAAAAGTATGTTTAAAAAGATAGCCGACCCTAAGGTCGGCGTTATTGATGTATCAGTAAAGGTTTTAAAACCGGGTAGTTAGCGCAACATAACCAGGATAAGCCCCACTGAGCTCTTTATGAGAGCCTTGTGCGACTACTTTACCGCCTTCCAACCATACAACATTATCCATTTGAGCAAGTAGAGCGGGATCGTGCGTAATTGTGAGTACGTTCGCGTTATTCATAACATGCATTATTGCTTGCATTACCCCTTGCTTAGACTGATTATCAAGACCTTCTGTTGGTTCATCAAGAACTAAAATAGCTGGGCTTTTAAGTAATGCTTGTGCAATGGCTATACGTCTAGACTGACCTTGCGACACATTACGCCCGCCAGTGCCTAATCGTGTTTTTAAACCTTCTTTTAGCTCATTAAACCACGGGCTTAATTGCGCTAACGAGAGGGCTTCAATCATTTGCTCTTTAGTTGCATTTGGCGCGGCATAACGTAAATTTTCACTCAGTGTGCCATCAAAAATATGGTGTTGCTGGGCTAATATATTTATCACACTTGCGCGTATATCATTATTTAACGAATGTAAGTCAACAACGCTATTTTGATTGTTTAGCGTTATGCTGCCTTGTTGTAAAGGCCATAAACCAGTAAGTAGATTTACAAGCGTTGTTTTACCGCTGCCGCTTCTACCTACAATCGCTACTTTTTGCTGGGGCATTAGCTCAAAACTGATATTAGTAAGCGCTGTTTGCTCACCATATTGGTAGCTAATATTGTTAAGTGCTAACGTGTGGTTTTGCGCGCTAAAGTTTTCATCAACGTCTACATGTGCATCTTTAGCTTGTGAGTTAGCGGCTTTATCTTCAAGTGTAAACAACCGCTCTGCTGCTTTTAATACACTAGGAAGCTCTATAAACGCATTGGGTAGTAGCAATACGCTTTCAAAGCTTGCCAGTACAAATAAACTTAACATAGCAAGTTCTACATTTACCATACTGTTGGTGTAAACCAGTGGGACAATGGTTACTATGCTAGCAAGCATCGCTAATTGAACAACCAACAAGCTTAACCCATCTGAGTTTGCTAGTGCTTTGTGGCGAATAAATAATTGCTGATTGTACTGCTCGCTTAATTCGTCGCACTTATTAAGTTGCTGCGAACGGGCTTGATAAATACTAAGCTCTCTAAGGCCTGTGAGTGTATCTGAAAGCTCAGAGCGAAGTTGTGCACTAAGTTGTGTTTCTTTATGGCTGTTTTTAGTGAGCTTTGCGCTGAGTAGGGCAGGTATAACCACACCTATAAGTATAATGCCAGTAAAGCAAATAAGGGCGACGTTGCCATTATAGGCCGACATAAACAGCATGATGATTGGCACACTTAAAAGAGCGACCAGCATAGGAAGCAAAACGTTTAAATAAAACTTGTCGAGTGCGTCTACATCGTTTTGTAATCGGTTAACTAGATCAGCGCTGCGGCTCATTGCTAAATCAACATTGTTAAGCTTACTTAACGTTGCAAAGACATTGGTACGTATTTCACTTAGTAATAAAAACGTGGCGTTATGAGTAACTAGGCGTTCGCCATAGCGCGATGCAGTTCGTACAATTGCTAAAAAACGAATCGTGCCTGCTGGAGTAAAGTAGTTCATTTGCACGCCCGCAAGACCTGCAGCTGCCATTGATGCTAAAAACCAGCCAGAAATAGCCAACAAGCCCACATTAGCTAATACCGTAATCGTTGCTAAAAATGTACCCAATAGCATCGCTTTATAATGAGGAGCACAAAGCTTTAATAAGCGAATAAAATTATGCATGCGCAACCCCTTGTTTGGCCGTTTTTAATAAATCAGCAAATGCACCATTTTGCGCTGCAAGTGTTTCAAAGTGACCTTGCTCAGCTATTTTCCCATCGTGCATAACAATGATATTGCTGGCATGTTTAACGGTATTTAGTCGATGAGCAATGACTAATACTAAGTTATTTTTAGCATATTCATTAATAGCATCTTGAATAAGCTGCTCTGTTTGGCTATCAAGGTGCGCTGTAGGCTCATCAAGCACTAAAACTGGTGCTTGTTTTATGAATGCACGTGCGAGTGCGATACGTTGCTTTTGCCCGCCAGAAAGTCCTTCCCCTTGCTCACCTATCAGTGTGTTAAAACCATCGGGTAGGGTATTTATAAATTCAAGCACACCAGCTTGCTTTGCTGCATGTTCAAGCTCTTGCTGTGTGGCAGTTGGTTTGGCCAATTTAATGTTGGCAGCAATGGTGTCGTAAAACAGCGTCGCTTTTTGTGGTATCCATGCAATGTTATTTTGCAGGTAAGTAATATCGGTTGTGCTTAAACTCTGATCATTAATAGATAGGTGGTTTATCACCTCAGGGTGAAACCCTAATAAGCAATCAAACAACGTACTTTTACCTGAGCCACTACTGCCCACAACTGCAATTAAGCCTTTATTTGGCAGTGTTAAATTTATATTTTTAATCCCTTCGTTACTATCTGGGTATATAAAATTAAGGTCGGTAATACTTATGGAGTTAATTGTATTTAAAGTTAAATTGTTTTCAGGCGTGTTTGTAGTCGCTGACGCATTTTCGTCACTTGGCAGTGGTGCATTTAAAATCGCAACCATATCGGCAGCGGCACTAATGCCTTGTAAGCGTGCATGGTAATGGCTACCTAGCTGGCGCAGTGGTAAATAAAATTCAGGCGCTAAAAGTAGCACCACAAAGCCAGTAGCAAAATCAAGAGTGCCAAAAAACAGTCTAAAACCAATAATTACTGCGACTAATGCCACGCTAATGGTGGCTAAAAACTCAAGTGCAAATGATGATAAAAACGCGATCTTTAAAACATCGAGTGTAGCGTGTCTAAAATCATCTGAAATTTTAGCTATTTGTTTAAGCTCGGTACGTGTTGCATTAAATAGCTTGAGTTGAGTTAAACCTTGTACGCGGTCAAAAAAGTAATTGCCCAGTACAGCAAGTTGCTTCCAGCGTTTTTGGTTTAAAGCTTCGGCTTTTGAGCCTACCAAAATCATGAAAAAAGGAATGAGCGGGGCGGTTAATAAAAATATCAACCCAGCTTTATAATCTGTCGGAAAAATAACAACCAATATTGCCAGCGGAATAAGCGCGCTGTAAGCAGCACCGGGTAGGTATTTAGCATAATAGTCGTGGAGTGCTTCTACGCCATTATGTAGGGTATTTAATGTAGCGCCTTGGCCGTGTTGTTCTATATAGCTTGGGCCAAGTAAGCTGAGCTTATTTAGAAGTGTTTGGCGCATAGCCGATTTTATTTTAAGTGCAGCATATGCACTCAAGCGTTCGCTTAATGCTAAAAACACCGCGCGCAATAAAATAATGCCTGCTAAGGGCCATAATAAATGAGTAACTTGGGCTAAATTATTACCTTCAAACATAACGTTGTGAATAGTTTGCGCAAGTAAATAAGCACCTGCAATCATCAGTAATGCGTTAAAAGTACCCAGTGCAATGCTTAACTTTAACCACACTGCAGCGGGTTTACTTTGACGCTTTAAAAAAGCGCGCAGTGATTGCTGCTGCGCGCGATCTGGTCGGGGGTTAGTCGTCATCTTTTGTGTTGTTAGCATCGTTTAATAAATCGTGCATGGCTTGTTCATCATCAGCAATGCTGTTTTTATTTTGATGAAATTCGTACCACATTACATTTATTACACCTAAGGTACAGGCCAAAAGTACACCTAAAATCCAAGCGAAATACCACATAGTTTAGTCTCCTTAGTAGCTACCGTGAGTGTTGTTTTCAATTTCTTCAACCGTTACTCTGCGCCACATTTTTACATAACACCAGGTGGTGTAAGTTAAAATAAGTGGGACAAAAATACACACTGCAACAAACATTACATTGAGCGTTTTATGGCTCGATACCGCATCCCAAATTGTTAAGCTAATATTTGGATTGTTGCTTGATGGCATAATAAATGGGAACAGTGAAACACCGGCCGTCATAATCACGCCAATTAACATTAAGCTTGTTGAAATAAGTCCAAGTGCTGGTTTGTTCAATTTAGAAAAAAATAGCGCACTTAGTGCCATTGCAAACGCTAAAATAGGAAAGGTCATAGTCCATGGGCGTTCACTGTAATTGCTAAGCCACGCGCCTTGGGCTGTTGTTACTACTTTAGCTAATGGATCTGCATGGCTTTGTGTATCAGGCATAGATACAATTTGGTAACCCGTTAAATTAGCAACCCAAAAACCAGCGCCTGCAAACAGTATAATAAACACAATCAGTGAATAACGACCATATTGCCCTGAGCGATCTGCTACTGCATCAGCTGTACGAAGCTGTAACCACATCCCCGCATGAGCAATTAGCATAGTGATACTCACTAAACCAGCAAGCAAACCAAACGGGTTAAGTAAACCAAAAAATGAACCTTGGTAGCTAACACGCATTAAGTTATCAATATTAAATGGTACGCCTAAAAATAAGTTACCAAAAGCAACACCAAAAACTAATGCTGGAATTGCGCTGCCTGCAAGCAAGCCCCAATCCCAGTTATTACGCCAGCGTTTTGAGTCTACTTTACTGCGGTAATCAAACCCTAGTGGTCTAAAAAATAGAGCAAAGAGTACTAGCATCATGGCAAAGTAAAAGCCCGAAAATGCAGCTGCATAAACCATAGGCCACGCTGCAAATAACGCGCCGCCTGCGGTAATAAACCATACTTGGTTACCATCCCAGTGTGGACCAATGGTATTAATTACCGTACGGCGCTCTGAATCTGTTTTACCAACTAGGCGAAGCAACATAGCAACGCCCATATCCATGCCATCGGTAATAGCAAAGCCAATAAGCAGCACACCAATGATCAACCACCAAAGCATTTTTAATGTTTCATAATCAAAAATCATGATTGCTCTCCTTCAGTTTGATCAGTTTTATTTGGCAATTCAAAATGATATTTACCAGTATGTAGCGAGCTTGGTCCTTGCTTAACAAAGCGGATCATCAACCAACCTTCAACAATGGCTAAACCAGTATAGAAAACAATAAATCCAGTTAAGCTAATTAAAATATCGTTTACTGTTAGTGACGACGTGGCTAAAAAGGTCGGCAGTATTTCAGATATAGCCCAAGGTTGACGTCCATACTCAGCAACTATCCAGCCAAATTCAATCGCTATCCAAGGTAGTGGAATGCTCAATACGGCAGCCCATAACAACCAGCGCTTTTGCTCAATAACGCGATGTGCGTTGTAGTAAAATGCCAATATAAATACACCCAACATGGCTACACCACAGGCAACCATAATCCTAAATGACCAAAACATAGGGCCTACTTTAGGGAAAGAGTCTTTAACGGCTTTTTGAATGTGCTCTTCGGTAGCATCTACAACATCAGGTGTGTAGCGCTTAAGTAGCAAGCCATAACCTAAATCATCTTTTAGGGTATTAAACTTAGCAACATTTTCTGGCGTATCTTCACCGTTTCTGAGTTTTGTAAGGTATTCATAAGCAATCATACCGTTGCGAATACGTACTTCGTGTTGTTTTTCTAGGTCGTTAATACCCGTTACTTGCTCATCAAGTGAACGCGTAGCAATTAACCCAAGTGCGTAAGGTATTTTAACCGCAGCATGTGTTACTTGCTCTTCTGAATCAGGAAAACCAAATGCGGTAAACGCAGCCGGAGCTTCTTCTGTGTGCCATTCAGCTTCAATCGTGGCAAGTTTTACTTTTTGAACTTCACCTACTTCGTAGCCTGATTCGTCACCAAGTAAAATTACACATAAAATTGATGCTAAACCAAAGCCCGATGCGACCGAAAAAGAACGTTTAGCAAACGCTAAATCACGACCTTTTAATATGTACCAACTACTTATGCCCAGTACAAACATAGACGCAGCTACATAACCTGCCGATACGGTATGAATAAACTTAACTTGTGCTACAGGGTTAAACACAAGCTCTGCAAAGCTGGTCATTTCCATGCGCATGGTTTGATAGTTAAATTCAGCACCTACTGGGTTTTGCATCCAACCGTTGGCAATCAAAATCCACAGGGCTGACATGTTAGTACCAATGGCCATTAAAAAGGTTGCACCTAAATGTTGGCGTTTAGAGAGTCTGTCCCAGCCTAAAAAGAACATACCTACAAAGGTCGATTCTAAAAAGAATGCCATTAAACCTTCAATAGCCAGGGGAGCCCCAAAAACATCACCTACGTAATGGGAGTAATAAGACCAGTTAGTACCAAACTCAAATTCCATGGTAAGGCCTGTTGCCACACCAATTGCAAAGTTAATACCAAACAATTTTCCCCAAAACTTAGTCATATCACGATAAATTTCGCGACCGGTCATAACATAAACCGATTCCATAATAACTAAAATCCAGGTCATACCTATCGTTAACGGTACGAATAAGAAATGAAAGAGAGCGGTAACAGCAAACTGTAATCGCGATAGATCCACAAAGGTTTCATCTATCATTATTGGCTCCTTGAGAGTGACGGATTAACAGGGCAACATTTAATTGGCAAAGTTAAGGTTTAATGAACTTTCAGTAATTACTGAAAGTTTGTAATAGTATTTACTTTTGTGCAATTTTTGTCAACATACATATTAGTAAAACTTAATATATATTTCCTATGCTACATCAGTATTAAAAACAAACAACATAAAGCCTTAACTTACGTGATAAAAAACCAGTTATTTAAAGCGTTTAACCAAACAGTAAAACACGGTAAACTAACAAGCATGAACGCCTGGTTTACTTGTGAAATAAAATCAAATGAATAAAGATAAAAAACAACTACGAATTGGTATTGTGGCAGGTGAACTGTCGGGCGATATTTTAGGTGAAGGTTTAATTAAAGCCCTTAAAAAACATTTTCCGGACGCTATTTTTGAAGGAATAGCAGGACCTAAAATGCAAGCGCAGGGCTGTAAAACACTTTACGACATGGATGAGCTTTCGGTAATGGGGCTTGTTGAGGTGCTAGGGCGTCTACCGCGTTTGCTTAAAATACGTAAACAACTCGTGCAGCATTTTGTAGATAACCCACCTGATGTATTTATTGGTATTGATGCACCCGATTTTAACTTACGCGTTGAAAAGCCACTTAAAGATGCGGGCATTAAAACAGTACAATATGTAAGTCCATCTGTTTGGGCGTGGCGCGAAAAGCGTATACATACAATAAGTGCAGCCACTAACTTAGTGCTTGCGTTACTGCCATTTGAAAAAGAGTTTTACGATAAACACCAAGTGCCATGTACATTTGTAGGACATACCTTGGCTGACGATATAGCACTTGAGCACGACGATACTAAAGCACGTGCAGAACTCGGCTTAAGCCTTGATGACAAAGTACTGGCGTTACTTCCTGGTAGCCGAGGCTCAGAAGTTGGTTTACTAAGTGAAACTTACATTAAAACAGCCGCAGAGCTGCAAGCTAAAAACCCCAATCTTAAAATTGTGGTGCCACTGGTTAACGAAAAACGCAAAGCGCAGTTTACTGATATATTAAACGCTACCGCGCCAAACCTTAATGTTAACCTGCTTGATGGACAATCAAAATTAGCGATGCAAGCTGCTGATGCTATTTTATTAGCGTCGGGCACTGCAACACTCGAAGGCATGCTTTATAAAAAGCCAATGGTAGTGGGCTATAAAATAAAGCCTTTGAGCTATTGGATATTTAAAACTTTATTTACGTTTAATATTAAGTATTTTTCGTTGCCTAACTTATTAGCAGACGAAGAGTTAGTGCCTGAGTTTTTACAAAGTGAGTGTAATGTGGCTAATTTGACAAATGCGCTTACTCCTATGCTCAACACTGATAACAAAGAGCTAAAAGCACGCTTTTTAGCTATTCACGAAAAAATTAGATTAAATGCCAGCGAACAAGCAGCCAACGCTGTGGCGGAGTTAATAAATGCAAATTGATAGACCTAATGTATCCTTAATTGCCGGTGTAGATGAAGTAGGGCGCGGCCCGCTTGTTGGTGATGTAGTTACTGCCGCCGTCATTTTAGATCCCACTAAACCAATTGCTGGCTTAGCGGATTCTAAAAAATTAACAGATAAAAAACGCCAAGCGCTTGCGATTGAAATAAAAGAAAAAGCATTGTGTTATGCCTATGGGCGCTGCAATCCAACAGAAATTGATGAGTTAAATATTCTGCACGCGACTATGCTTGCCATGACCCGTGCAGTAGAGGCATTAAGTACGCAACCTGAATTTGTATTTATAGATGGTAATCGTTTGCCAAAACTCACTATGCCAGCGCAAGCTATTGTTAAAGGCGATAGCTTAGTGGCAGAAATTTCAGCGGCGTCTATTTTAGCTAAAGTAGCACGTGATGACGAAATGATTGAGCTTGATAAACGCCACCCTGAATATGGCTTTGCAGGGCACAAAGGGTATCCAACAAAAGCACATTTTGCAGCGCTTGAGCAGTACGGCGCGATTGATGAGCATCGTAAAAGCTTTAAACCTGTGCAGCGTGTATTGGCGCAAGCCAATGGTGAGGGTTAAGCATGGCTGCTCCTGATTTTGTTCATTTAAGAGTTCATTCAGATTTTTCGATGGTTGACGGCCTTGCTAAAACAAAGCCAATAGTTGCTAAAGCGCAAGAGCTGCAAATGCCCGCTATTGCGATTACCGATCAAATGAACTTTTGTGGCTTAGTGCGTTTTTACGGCGCAACACATAACGCCGGTATTAAGCCTATTGTGGGTGCTGACTTTTGGGTTCGTAGCCCAGAATTTCCTGATGAGCCAAGCCGCTTAACCATATTAGCCAAAGACAACGACGGCTATAAAAATATTACCTTATTAATATCAAAAGCGTATCAACGTGGGCATGTGTTTCATCGCCCAGTGATTGACCGAGAATGGCTGGTGGAGCATAAAACGGGCTTAATTATTCTCTCGGGCGCTAAAGATGGTGACTTAGGTAAAGCGTTATTAAAAAATAATCCAAGTGTTATTGAATCGGTAGTTAGCTTTTACAAGCAGCATTTTAGCGATAACTACTACCTTGAGCTTGTTCGCACTAACCGACCGCTTGAAGAAGACTACTTACACATGGCGGTAGAGCTTGCTACCAAAGAGCAGTTACCTGTTGTAGCAACCAATGAAGTAGTGTTTTTAAAGCCAGAAAACTTTGAAGCGCACGAAATTCGCGTTGCTATTTTTGACGGCTACACGCTTGACGATAAACGCAGGCCTAAACGATTCTCTGAAGAACAATACCTAAAAACATCAGAGCAAATGGCTGAGCTGTTTAGCGACATTCCAGAAGCGCTACAAAACACAGTAGAAATAGCTAAACGTTGTAATGTAACGGTTCAGCTAGGGACTTACTTTTTACCTGATTACCCAACTGGCTCACTTAAGATTGATGAGTTTTTAGTTAAAGTGTCAGAAGATGGTCTTGAAGAGCGATTACAGTTTTTATTCCCCGACGAAGAAGAGCGAAAAGTAAAACGTGTAGAATACGATGAGCGACTTGATATAGAGCTTGGCGTAATTAACCAAATGGGATTCCCAGGTTACTTCTTAATCGTAATGGAGTTTATTCAGTGGAGTAAAGATAACAATATTCCTGTTGGACCTGGTCGTGGTTCAGGTGCGGGTTCGTTAGTTGCGTACGCACTTAAAATTACCGATTTGGACCCACTTGAATTCGACTTGCTTTTTGAGCGGTTTTTGAATCCAGAACGTGTATCAATGCCCGATTTCGACGTCGATTTTTGTATGGATAGACGAGACGAAGTAATTGATCACGTATCGGCTTTGTATGGGCGTAATGCGGTATCGCAAATTATTACCTTTGGCACCATGGCTGCAAAAGCAGTAATACGCGATGTAGGGCGAGTGCTTGGGCACCCTTACGGGTTTGTTGATCGTATTTCTAAAATGATCCCCGGCGATCCTGGGATGACACTTGCTAAAGCGTTTGATATAGAGCCGCGCTTGCAAGAAGCCTACGATGGCGATAACGAAGTAAAAGATTTAATCGACATGTGTCGCATCCTAGAAGGGTGTACACGTAACGCCGGTAAACATGCGGGTGGCGTAGTAATATCGCCAACCACTATTACCGACTTTGCCGCGCTTTATTGCGATGACGAAGGTAAGTTTCCGGTAACGCAATTTGATAAAAACGACGTAGAAACTGCAGGCTTAGTTAAGTTCGATTTCTTGGGTTTACGTACACTGACTATATTGCAGTGGGCGGTCGAAATGACCAATGTGCGCATGGAGCGCCAAGGTAAAGACCTCGTTGATATAAATACCATCCCACTGGATGATAAAAAAAGTATTGAGTTGCTACTTCGCGCTGAAACGACTGCTGTATTCCAGCTAGAGTCGCGCGGTATGAAAGACTTAGTACGCCGACTTAAGCCCGACTGCTTTGAAGATATGATTGCACTCGTGGCCTTGTTCCGACCAGGTCCGCTGCAATCAGGCATGGTAGATAACTTTATCGACCGAAAACTGGGCCGCGAAGAAATCTCATACCCAGATGCGCAGTATCAGCACGAAAGCTTAAAACCAATACTTGATCCAACGTACGGCATTATTTTGTATCAAGAACAAGTAATGCAAATTGCGCAAGTACTAGCAGGTTACACGCTAGGTGGTGCCGACATGCTGCGTCGTGCAATGGGTAAGAAAAAACCCGAAGAAATGGCAAAGCAGCGTTCAACGTTTGAAGATGGCGCAAGAAATAACGGCATTGACGGCGAACTCGCAATAAAAATCTTCGACTTGGTAGAAAAGTTCGCAGGTTACGGTTTTAATAAATCTCACTCGGCGGCGTATGCACTTGTTTCGTATCAAACGCTGTGGATGAAAACGCATCATCCTGCAGAGTTTATGGCTGCGGTAATGTCGGCTGATATGGATAACACCGACAAAATCGTTATTTTGGTGGATGAATGTGAAAACATGAAGCTCACCTTATTGCCGCCAGATGTGAATGCAGGTGAGTTTAAGTTTACAGTAAACTTGCAAGGCGAGATTGTTTACGGCATTGGCGCGATAAAAGGCGTAGGTGAAGCACCGGTTGATGCAATATTAGAAGCGCGTGCAAAAGGGGGCCCATTTAAAGATTTATTTGATTTTTGTGCCCGAGTTGATTTAAAACGCTTAAATAAACGCGTGACCGAAAAATTAATTTATTCAGGTGCACTAGATAATTTAGGGCCAGAAAAAACCCAAGCTGGCCGTGCTACATTACTAGCGAGTTTAAAAAGTGCAATGCGGGCAGCCGACCAACACAACAAAGCTGAGCTATTAGGGCAAAGTGATTTGTTTGGTTTATTAGCCACTGAGCCTGATGAAGTAGAACAAGCCTTTATTAAAGCCACAGGCCTAACTGATAACGAATGGTTAGATGGTGAAAAAGAAACCCTAGGCCTTTATTTAACTGGGCATCCGATAAATCAGTACCGCCGCGAACTTAGGCATTATACCAGCGGAAAAATAGTTGATTTACAGCCAACGAACCGCGATGTATTTGCAACAGCCGCAGGTTTGGTGATTGCTTCTAGGGTATTAATTAACAAAAAAGGAAATCGTTGGGCCTTAGTAACTTTAGATGACAAGAGTGCACGGATTGATGTACGCTTGTATTCAGACGAGTTTGAAAAGTACCAAGATATGCTCCAAGTTAACAATATCTTGGTAATATCTGGACAGGTCAGCTTTGATAACTTCTCCGGTGGTATTACAATGACCGCCAGAGAAATAAACACCATTGCTCAAGCGCGTGAAAAGCGTATTAAAGCGATTAAAATGACGCTGAACATGGTGCAAGTCGAGGCAGGTTTCTTCGATAAATTACAAAAAGTACTCGAACCCTATAAAATGGGAACGTGTCCGATCAAGGTTTATTACCAACGTCCAGATGCGTTGGCGCAATTAACTCTTGGGATCGAATGGTGTGTTACGCCAAGTGACGACTTAATTCATAAGTTATCACTAATGGCTGCGCAAGATGTAGAACTAGAATTTAACTGATTAGGTAGTTTAGAGCATGAGCCTCAATTATCTTGATTTTGAGCTTCCAATTGCAGAATTAGAAGCAAAAATTGAAGAATTACAAAATATAAGCCGCGCTGGCGAATTAGACCTTGAGTTAGAAGAGGAAGTCAGCAAATTAAAAGAAAAAAGTGCCAAACAAAAACAGGAGATTTTTTCTAATTTAGGCGCTTGGCAAGTATCACAGTTAGCACGTCATCCGTTGCGTCCTTACACTCGAGATTATATCGAGCGCATTTTCACGGAATTTGACGAGTTTGCTGGCGATCGTACTTTTGCTAACGATCCGGCTATTTTAGGAGGCGTTGCGCGTTTAGATGGCGAACCAGTAATGGTTATTGGCCAACAAAAAGGCCGTGACACTGCTGAAAAAATTAAACGCAACTTTGGTATGCCAAAGCCAGAAGGTTACCGTAAAGCATTACGCTTAATGGAAATGGCTGAGCGTTTTAAAATGCCAATTATGACTTTTATCGACACGCCGGGTGCATACCCAGGTGTTGGCGCTGAAGAACGTGGTCAATCTGAAGCAATCGCGCGTAACTTAAAAGTAATGGCGACACTTAAAGTGCCGACAATATGTACGGTTATCGGTGAAGGCGGTTCAGGTGGTGCATTAGCGATTGGTGTTGGCGACAGAGTTAACATGTTGCAATACAGCACTTACTCTGTAATTTCTCCTGAAGGTTGTGCGTCTATTCTTTGGAAAAGCGCCGACAAAGCACCACTTGCAGCAGAAGCAATGGGTGTAACCGCAGAGCGAGTTAAAGAACTAGATTTAATCAGTAACTTAATTGATGAACCTCTAGGTGGCGCGCACCGCAATTACGATGCTATGGCACGTAACTTAAAAGTTCGCCTTAAACGTGACTTAGCAGACCTACAAGCGCTTACGCTTGAAGAAATGCTTGATCAACGTTATAAACGTTTAATGTCGTTTGGTTATTGCTAAACACATTAAATGTTAAAAAAAGCCGCTTATGCGGCTTTTTTGCTTTAAAATGTTCAGAGTTTTTATATAAAAGTGCGCCCATATGTATACATCAGCAATTTATCAGCAATTAAAAAAATCATTAAATAGCTATATTGAGCAAGGTAACACCGCTTTTACAGTGGCGCTTTCTGGTGGCGTTGATTCTGTGGTGCTGTTGCATTTAATGCGCACTTTAAAAGAAGATAACCCTGCAATTAATGTATCGGCTATTTATGTTCACCATGGTTTGAGCCAGTATGCTGATGACTGGCAACACTTTTGCAAAAACGTATGCATTGAGCTTAATGTGCCTTTTGAAGCTGCGAAAGTTGTTATTGAGCCGCAGTCGCGCACAAGTCTTGAAGCCCAAGCACGCGACGTCCGTTATAAAGCACTTGATGAACTAAGCCCACAAGGCAGCATTATTTTACTGGGCCAACACTTAAACGACCAAGTAGAAACGTTTTTACTGCGCTTAAAGCGTGGCTCAGGTTTAAAAGGGCTAGGTTCTATGTATAAAGAGCGCTTGCTGCAAAGTGGGCGTATATGTTTTAGACCATTACTAAATGTAGCTCGCAGCGATATAGAAGCGTTTGCAACGCAGTTTAGTGTTAGCCACATAACCGATGACTCTAATACAGATGAAAGTTTTGATCGTAACTTTTTACGCTCAAAAATAGTACCTGTGTTAGCTGAGCGCTTTAATGGGTTTGAACAATGCACTGCACGAAGTATTGAGCTACTACAGCAGCAACAAACATTACTTGATGAATATACTCAGCTTGATTTAAATAAGTGTATTAACGAGCATCAAGCACTTTGCATTGGCCAGATAAGCGAATACAGCGCAGCGCGCATTGCAAATATAGTACGTGCGTGGCTTGCACTATTTACACAAGTGATGCCATCGCAAAAGCAGCTCGAGCAAATTATTAATCAAGCAATGTGCGCAAAAAACGATGCACAAATGCGTATTGATTTGCTCGATGGGCAAATACGTCGTCATCAAGGTTATTTGTATTTTGTAACACCAAGTGAAGTATTAACAGATATTGAGCTGAATCATTCACAGCTAAAACTGGCAGACGGGCGCTTATTAATTAAAAGCACCGGTTGTGGAGTAAGACCTCCACACGCCAATGAGCAAGTAATAGTGCGCTTTGATTGCAATAGCGCACGCATTAAACCACTTAAAAAGCCTGGTAGTAATACAGTTAAGCATTGGTTTAAAGATGCAAAAATAGCGCCCTGGCTTCGCGCCAGTGTGCCGCTTATTTTTTATAATGATGAATTAGTTCAAGTGGTTGGTTATTTTATAAGTGCTAAGCATATTGATGAAAATGGTATTTTTTGGGAGTGTAAATAAATGAGTAAACAGCCGCATGTTGGTTTGTCGTTAGTAACAAAAGCGCCAGTGGGTATGCTAATAACGGCCGTTATAGCTATTATTGCTAATATTTTACTTGAGCTAAATATAGTTACGCTAGGTTATGCAGTTGCGGGTGGAATTGTATCTGCAGTGCTTTTATTAGCTTATTGGTTAGGTAAAGGTGGATTGTTTTTTATTTTAGGCGTGAGCCTGCCACTGCTTTTAGTATTATTTACACCGCTTGCTACTATTACCGCATTACTTAATTTAATTAGCGGATTCTTTTTTGGTTTTTGTGCCGCGTTGTTTATTTATAAATTGGTAAGTGCAAAGCCTAGCGGGGGAAGCTAGGCTTTTTATTTAATGCAGTTAAGTAAAGACTAATATGCTTTTGCGCAGTTTCTACCAGATGCTTTTGCTTTGTATAAGCCTTTATCGGCGCGAGCAAATATTTCAGTTTCGCTGTCTTGGCTGTTAGCTAAAGTAAAACCAATACTGGTTGTTACTTTATACTTAGACATTAGAGGCGATTTTCTTACTAAGCACATTATCCGCTCAGCAATCACTTTATTCGTTGTAAACTCAGGGTCTTCAATAAGTAAAGCAAACTCATCACCACCAAATCTAAATACCGAATCAGTGCCGCGTATGCTGCTACACAGTACTTTTGAAAACTCTTTAAGTGTATCGTCACCAATTTTATGGCCAAAGTTGTCGTTAACTTGTTTGAAATTATCTAAATCAAGCAGCATTAAACTAAATGGACGCTGGTAACGACGGCAGTTTTCAAGCTTTTGTAGTAAAAAGTCATTAAACTGACTACGGTTATTTAAGCCTGTTAACGCATCTTTTGTGGCAAGTTTTAATACTCGGCTATACATCATCGCATTACGAAGTGGATAAACCAGCGCAGTATGCAAAGTATGTAGCTTTTTCTCAATGGCTTGACCAAGCGGGAATTTACTAAAATAAATTAGCTGCCCTAAGTGTTCTTTACCAATCGCCAAATCAAAAATATAGGGTGTACTATTTGTATCACTCTGTGATGTTTGCGTAGTTCCCAGTGTTGACTGAAACTGTAAACCAGAGAAATTCAACAATTGTTTTGTAAATTTTGCGTATATAGCTAAAACATCCTCAATCACTAAGCTAGTTTGTAGCTCTGTAACGAGTTTATGTGTTTCTGTTATTTCATTTGTTGGCGAATGTTCAGCCGAAAACGGCAAAAAATCACCGCGACCAGACACACGCTGCGTCAAAATATGGACGTTTTCCATTAAATTCTCCCCCGAGGGTGTTACTTTGCAATTACTAAGCGATTTTTGTGCCATATTTTAAAACTGGCTGAAAAACAGAAGGTTGCTATATTTAAAGTAAGTCCCTTGGTTTAATTGACGCGTGAGGCCGAATTTGCAGAGTATTAACGTTCAAATTTTTGGCTTGCTAGTGGCAGCAGTTCTTTTTGTGTGGTTTTTTAAACGCATTGGCTTGCCGCCTATTTTGGCGTACCTAGCAACGGGGGTTTTAGCCGGTAGTCATGGTATTGGTTGGTTAGCGCAATCTCATGAAATAGAGTTTGTAGCAGAGCTTGGGATTGTGTTTTTGTTATTTAGTTTGGGGTTAGAATTTTCTATCTCGCGGCTAATGGCAATGCGAAGCCTAGTATTTGGGCTGGGCTCGTTACAAGTAGGTATAACCAGCTTACTCTTCATTATTATTTTATATTGTTTAGACTTTTCCCTACTCACCAGTTTTACCATTGGTACAATTATGGCGCTTTCTTCTACGGCTGTAGTGGTTAAGCTATTAAAGGAAACGGGTGAGCTTAATCAGCGCCGTGGGCAATTGGCCGTTGGTGTACTGCTTTTTCAAGATATTGCTGTTGTTCCTCTATTAATAATACTTCCTTTATTTGCATCAAGCGACTCTCAAAGTATTGGCTGGGCTTTAGCGTTTGCCCTAAGTAAGGGCGCATTTGTATGCGTGCTTCTTTGGGCAATTGGTAAATGGGTATTGCCCATTGTGTTTAAAGAAATAGCGCAAGTACGAACCGATGAGTTGTTTGTGCTTACCACTATATTAGTCGCCTTATTTGCGGGCTTTTTAACGTATATGTTTGGCTTGTCTATGGCATTGGGCGCTTTTTTAGCGGGAATGATGTTAGGTGAGAGCAATTACAGGCATCAGTTAGAGGCCGATATACGTCCATTTCGCGATATTTTAATGGGGCTGTTTTTTGTAACTGTGGGTATGCAGTTGGATATTTTATTTGTACTGGCGCATATAGTAATAATTATTGGCGCATTGCTTGGGTTACTCGTATTAAAAATTACAGTAGTAGCACTTAGTGCGCGGCTAATGCATGAGCGAAACCAAGACTCGCTCGCCTGTGGCATTATGCTGTGGCAAATGGGGGAGTTTGGTTTTGTACTTATCGCACTTGCTGGCCAGCATCAGTTATTAAACTCAGAGCAAGCTTCATTTTTAATTGCCCTTGGTGTGTTATCAATGGCATTTACACCATTTTTGATTGATAAAACGCCATTTATTTTAAAGCGTTTGGGTATACTCGATCGCCCTAGTTTAGCGCTGGAGAGTGAGCCACAAAGTAGTACACTTTATAGTGACCATATTGTTATTTGTGGTTTTTCGCGTGTTGGGCAAACTATAGCGCGTTTTTTAAAGCCCGAAGCAATAGACTACGTTGCCATTGAAAGTAACCCAATTTTAGTACAAGAAGGCAAAGCGGCAGGTGAGCCTGTTATATTTGGCTATGTTAAACAAAAAGATATTTTAAAGTGCGCAGGAGTAGAGCGAGCTCGCTTGGTTATTATTACTTTTACAGAGCTTGATCACGCACAAGTTGTTATTGATGCCATAAAACAAATAGCGCCCAACGTTAAAATACTTATTCGTACTCGTGACGATAGCCAGTTAGATTATTTAAAAGGGCTAGGCGTAACCGAAGTAGTGCCAGAGTCGTTAGAGGCGAGCTTAATGCTCGTGTCGCATGTGTTGTCTATGTCGGGCGTACCGATGACGCGTATTGTGCGTAGAGTAAGTAAAGAACGTCGTAATCGCTATCCGTTAATGCAAAGCTTTTACGCTGGGTATTTTAAAGATAGCGAAGATGCCTCAAGTGAACGATTAGAATACTTACATGTTGTAGCGCTACCTCAACAAGCTTATGCCGTGGGTAAAACAATTGAAGATCTTAATTTAGAAAAGCGGCGAGTACTCGTAAAAGCACTGCGCAGAGAAGGAGCCGAAATAGATACGCCATCAGCGCAAACAACATTATTGGCTAATGACGTTTTAGTATTACAAGGTAAACCAAGGCGTGTTGAGCGGGTAGAGCACTATCTGCTCGACGGAATCGAATAGTGACTTAGATTAATCTAACTCTAAAAGATTAATCTAACTCTAAAAATTCACGCATCTTAGGCAGCTGCGCCATACCATCTTCATAGCCAATTTGCATTAAATGCTGGGTGTAGCGTTTTTCAAACAATAGGTAACTGGTTAAGCTCGATTGCGAATGCTTTTTTACACCTATGGTACGTAGCAATACTTTAATGGCCCATGGCATATCGTCGTAATACTGCGCTGCAATGGCATTAAAGTTTTGCGAAGGGTTAATGACAAAGGTATCTATTTGTTTAAGTTCTTGATGTTTGTCGCGAGCGGGTAATAACCCTAATGTACGGTTAACACGAGCCAAACGCTCCAAATCCGATTGCATAGTGTCGGTAAATACACTGTCGAGTAAATGCCCTGCAACAGCAGATAGACCCGGATAATGTGGCGAGTAACCCGGTGGGTGTAATTCTTTGGGTTGGTCGACCCCAATAATAAATATTTTTTCAGCGCCTAAATGAATCGACGGACTCAGCGGAGAAAGTTGATGTATAGAGCCATCCCCAAAGTAATGGTTATAAATATTTACACTTGGAAACACCATAGGGATGGCACTCGATGCCATTAAGTGCTCAACATTAATACGAGTTGCACGGCCTTCGCGTTTAGCACGCTGCCAAGATGTTTGCGTATTAGATTGAAAAAATGCAACAGAGTCGCCCGTTGTATAACTTGAGGCCGTAATAGACAGCGCATCTAAATAATTACGATGTAAATTGCGCTCAATGCGGTGTAAATCTAAAATTTCGTTTAATAAACCACGCAGAGGGCGGTTGTTTAGCAAGCTCGCTGGTGGATGGTTAATATGTTCTGACTGAAAGCTCGTTAAAATATTACGCGCAATATGACCAAATACGCTTAAAAAATCACTTTTATAGACCATAGAGGTTGAAAAGTTTTTCCAAACTGATTCAAGCTTTCGTACAGCCAAATGCGCACAGGAGGCGTAACATGCTAACGCAGCTGAGTTAATAGCCCCAGCAGAGGTGCCATTTATTACTCTAAATGGCAATGGAGCGGTACGAGGCATACTATGAGCTAGCGCTTTAAGGACACCCACTTGATAAGCAGCACGTGCGCCACCACCTGTGAGTAATAAGGCAATTTTAGGTTTTTGTGGATCAACTTGCTTGATTTTCATATTGGTGGTTAAACTGTTCTACGTCTTTACTTTATTTATTAACTGTAAGTCTTTAAGCTAGAAGAATCAAAGGATAACTGCCCTAATACTTATTACATTGTTTAATCACCCAATTTAGTACGTAACTTACTTTGCTATAATTGCCGTATTATAAAATGTAATAGTATTTGTGTAAGAATGAATTTAATCCACTTAGCGTACTCTAAGTGATATCGCATTTTAATTTTTATGGAGTTCGTATGTCAGATAAACCAGAAGCATCAGATGTTCAAAAACGTCCACCTAATAACAATATTCTTTTCGCCGTTATTATTTTAATAGTCGTAGCATGTGCGGCCGCCTTCGTATTGCTAACACCCAGTGACGAGCAAGCAACACGCACTGAGGTAGAGCCCACAGTTAAAGAACAACCTATGATGGAGCTTAAACCCGAGAACGACCCCGTGGTAGATGCGCCGTCTGTAAATCCAGAAAAGCCAGCAGAGCTTGAAGTACCAGCACAAAGTCCAAGTGAGCCAGTGCCAGAAGTAGAGCCACTACCAACGCTTAACGAAAGTGATGCAGTTGTTGTTGCTAAAATGGACGAGTACCTAAGCGACTCAGTAATGAGCTTAATGGTGACCGACGATGTTATTCGTCGTGGTGTGGTATATGTAGATAACTTAGCAAAAGGAAAAATAGCTAAAAAACACATGCCTGTTGTACAGCCAGAAGAAAAATTTAGCGTGAATGAAGGTGATATCCTAACGATTAACCCTAACAGCTACGAGCGTTATACACCGTATGTGAAAATATTTACCAGTATGAGTGCAGCGCAAGCCGTTCGCATGTACGAAGAGTACAAGCCACTTATTAATAATGCATACAGTGAAATTGGTTACGGCGATGACGAGTTTAATCAAACGCTAACCGATGCAATCGATTTATTACTTGATACGCCAGAGCCTGAAGGTGACTTGCCGTTACTTCGTGATTCAGTAACGTACCAGTATGCGTTTTCGGAGTGGGAGCAATTACCAGATGCACAAAAACAGCTTTTACGTATGGGTCCAGAAAACATGAAAAAAGTAAAAGCAGCATTACGTAATATAAAAGCGCAGTTAGAGAACAATTAATACGCACTAAAATAGCTAAATACGCCGCGATTGTATATGAAGTATGCAATCGCACTTTCTTTTTAGATTATCCCTTGAATAACAGAGCAAAAGTAGAGATAATCCCTCCCGCGCCAACCAAGGCCCTCAATGGTAGTCTTATTGGTCCTCTCGCAACACTAGCAGGCGAACCTGGTCAGGCCCGGAAGGGAGCAGCCACAGTTTGTGACGTGTGTGCCGAGATGTGGCTGGTAAGACTGCCACCCAAATTCCTCATTTGGGTGTTTGAACTAATAAACTTAATTCCTCAAAAATAATTCCTCTAATTAAATAATACTATTTATTTATAGATTACTTTATAAATTACTTTATAGATTGTTATGTCATTTTTGTTAAAAATATTACTAATAACTACATGATAGTATTAATTAAAAGTAAATTAACCTCCCTTTTAAACATGTTGCTCATCCTCGATTCGTAAATACGACTTAAGTCTAGATTGTGTAGTACGAAGTTAGGATTAGAATAATGTCAAATTTAGAGAGGAGCTCAGTATGCACTTGGAACGTATTCGCAATAGTAACCTGCATGACAAGGTGATGCCGGCAGAACAAGCAAGCCAATTTATTAAAGATGGAATGACTGTAGGGATGAGTGGTTTCACTCGCGCCGGAGAAGCTAAAGCAGTACCCAGAGCATTAATTGAGCAAGTCAAAAAAAATCCAATCAAAATAAATTTAATGACGGGTGCGTCATTAGGTAATGATCTCGACAAGCTATTAACAGAAGCGGGCATTTTAGCGCGTCGTATGCCTTTTCAAGTAGATAGCACTTTACGTAAAGCGATTAATAACGGTGAAGTAATGTTTATTGATCAGCATTTATCTGAAACAGTTGAGCATTTACGTAACCATCAACTAACCATGCCTGATGTGGCTGTTATTGAAGCCGTTGCCATTACCGAAGAAGGGCATATTGTGCCGACTACATCGGTTGGTAATTCAGCGAGTTTTGCTATTTTTGCCAAAGAAGTAATCGTTGAAATTAATATGCTGCATAACCCGAATCTTGAAGGTTTGCATGATATATACATCCCTTCGTATCGTCCTACTCGCCAACCAATGCCGTTAGTTAAGGTAGATGATAGAATTGGTAGTACTGCAATTCCTATCGATCCTGCAAAAATTGTTGGTATTGTTTTTACTAACCAAAGCGACTCGTTTTCTACCGTTACCGACCCTGATGAAGATACCGCATCTATTGCGCGCCATTTAGTTAACTTTTTTAAAGACGAAGTGGCTCAAAATAAATTGCCAGCTAATTTAGGCCCGCTACAAGCAGGCATTGGTAACATTGCTAATGCAGTGATGATGGGACTACTCGACTCTGACTTTAAAGACCTAACAATGTACTCTGAAGTACTGCAAGATTCGACGTTTGACCTAATTGACGCAGGTAAGCTTAGTTTTGCATCGGGCAGCTCAATTGTTTTGTCTGAGCGTTGTAATGCGCAAGTATTTAATAATTTAGAACAATACAAAGACAAGCTAGTATTACGCCCTCAAGAAATTTCGAACCATCCTGAAATAGTGCGCCGTTTAGGAATTATTGCAATAAACACTGCGCTTGAGTTTGATATGTATGGCAATGTAAATTCAACACATGTTTGTGGCACACGGATGATGAATGGTATTGGTGGCTCTGGTGATTTTGCTCGTAATGCTCATTTAGCAATATTTGTGACTAAATCGATTGCTAAAAATGGCGCTATTTCAAGCGTAGTGCCTATGGCCAGTCATGTTGATCATAACGAACACGATGTTGATATTTTAGTAACCGAGCAAGGCTTAGCTGATTTACGCGGTTTAGCGCCGCGTGAGCGAGCGATACAAGTCATTAAGCATTGTGTGCACCCAGATTACCGTGACGATATGTTAGATTACTACAATCGCGCTTGTGAGCGTGGCGGGCATACCCCTCATTTACTTGAAGAAGCATTTAGTTGGCATATTCGCCTTGAACAACAAGGCAGCATGAAAAAAGTATCTGCAGCAGATGCTCCAGTGCAACTGTCAGCATAAGCATTTTAGTTTATTAATATTGAATTAGTTAGTTTTATACTTACTTTTGAACCGCACTAGTGTCAGCTCAATCAGCTTTGATTAGTGCGGTTTAATAAAAACTTTAAGTCCAAAATAATTTTATACCTACTCTTTGCATACCTTTTCCAGCCACCTTTTATTATTTTATTTACTTAGGTTTAAGTGCTATTACCGTTATTAAGT
The DNA here is from genome assembly GCF_011378625.1 of Pseudoalteromonas sp. c7(2019). Lineage (NCBI taxonomy): Bacteria > Pseudomonadati > Pseudomonadota > Gammaproteobacteria > Alteromonadales > Pseudoalteromonadaceae > Pseudoalteromonas > Pseudoalteromonas sp. c7(2019). The sequence continues at coordinate 84,273 of NZ_WTKS01000009.1, forward strand.
GTGTAATGTGTTTATTAAAAAATAGAGATGCTTAAATGGCTTTTGACAGAGGGTTAGAAGAGCGACTCTATGAGTTGTTTAATGCGCGCCACGATTTAGTAGTAAAGAAAATCTTTGGTGGTTTATGTTTTATAATTTCGGAGTATATGTGCTGCGTAATAATAGGCAACAAGCTGATGGTGCGAGTAGGGCCTGAAAACTACAGCGATTGTTTAGCTAAACCTCATGTAACTGAAATGGACTTTACCGGAAAGCCAGTTAAGGGCTTGGTTTATATTTTGCCTGAAGGTTTTGAGTCTGATTCTGATTTAACATATTGGGTAAATACGTGCGTTAACTTTGTAGAGTCTTTACCGCCCAAACCTTTTAAAAAACGACCCGCACTTAAGTAAATTAGCGAAGTATCACCTTAATTAAAATACGCATTGCAATCAAATTACTGGCGCTATGAGCATGAATACTACATAATTGAGCGACTGCTCACTTATGCGCTTTTTACTTGAGTATGATTCATACTATTTCAAAAGACGCTTTGAACACTAGTTTGTAAAGCTGTTTATTAGCACAGCTTTAAATTTTTTAGTAAATAAAAGAGAGAATGTAATGATTAAAGTAAGCGTATTATACCCAAATAATGAAAGTGCTACTTTCGATATGGACTACTACTGTAAAACACATTTACCACTAGTTGCAGAGTTAGTTGGTAAAGCGCTTATATCAAGTAGTGCAGATGCAGGTTTAGCTGGTGGCGCACCGGGCGAAGCGCCAACTTATATTGCTATGGGGCATTTAGTGTTTGAATCGGTAGAATCTTTTCAGCAAGCCTTTGCACCTCATCAAGAAGTAATAGCGGCTGATTTAGTTAATTTTACTAACGTGTCTCCAGTAATTCAAATTAGCAATATTGCTGGGTAAATTACACGCTAAAACTAATTTAAGAATTACTTAATAACCCCTACTGTATTTAATACAGTAGGGGTTTTATTTTAACTGCAATAAAAGGGCTAGCGCTCTGTTTTAAGTAAAATTAGTTCTAATATTTAGATGTATTAAACCCGCTCCTGTGTTGATTATGAAAATGATAAGAGTTATCATTTAGCTTGTTGGCTATCTACACTTCTCCCAGGAATTATCATGTTTAACCCTAATTATTTGGCATTAAGTATTGCTGCGTCTTTATCTGCTTTTTCTAATATGGCATTTGCAGAGCAAAATAACGATATTGAAAAAATAGAAGTAACTGGCCGTGCCCAGCAATTTTACCTAGAAACCGAAAGTAAAATTGGTACTAAAACTAATTTAGATCTTATTAAGCTTCCGCAATCGGCTCAGGTTTTAACAGAGCAACTTATAATTGACCAAGCAGCGCGTGACATTACCGATTTGTACCGATCTATTGCGGGAGTGAGCGAATATAGCTACTCAGGCGTTACTTTTCGTGGTTTTAGAGATGACGCAAATGTATTTTACGATGGTGTGCGTGGCGACCCATATTCGGGCTTTGGTGTACCGCAGTTATTTAATGTAGAACGTGTTGAAGTATTAAAAGGGCCAGCCTCTGCTTTGTATGGCGGTGGCGAACCTGGTGGGATGATTAATTACGTAACCAAAAAACCAAGCTACTTAGAAAAGCGCGAATTAAAGCTCACCTTGGGTAACTACAATACGCGTGGCGCATCACTCGATATGACCGGTGGTTTAAGCGATACAATGGCTTATAGGTTGGGTGGTTTTTATGAAGAGCAAGACAGCTTTCGTAACAATGCAGACTCAAAAAACACCGAGCTAACAGGTGGATTGTTATTTGATTTAAGTGATTCAACAACGCTTACAACAAGTGTTGATTACATAAAACAAGACTTAGGTGGCAATCGCTTACGTGGAGTACCGGTAGATGATAACGGCAACTTTCTGGTAGATCCTTCGTATAACGCGAACGAATCATTTGACTATCAAGATATGGAAGCTTTGGTGCTTCAAGCTGAGTTAAATCATAGTTTTTCTGATGATTTCTCTGTTAGCACTACTGTGCGATACCTTGATAATGAGCGCGACCAAGCGTATCACGAGTCGCAAAATTGGGTTGACGTAAATGGTGATGGCGTTGCTAATATAGATGATGAAACCATAAGACGAGAATACCGCAAACAGTTTCGAGCAAACGAAGAAATAAGCTTAACAACTGATTTTGTATATAACGTTGAGCAAGGTAATTTAGAGCATCAATTTTTATTTGGTGGCGATTACCATGTGGTAGAAACGCAGTACGATTACTTGCGTGCCCGATATGAGGCTGATGGTGTAGCAAACTTAAATATTTATACACTTAATTACGGTGAAACAGACCCTAGCACCTATAACTTAACCGATTTAGATCGTGATGGTGTAGATACCGATCGCTTTGGTGTATACGCTCAAGATGTTATAAGTATTGGCGAACAATGGACCGTAATTGCAGGCTTACGCTACGATTATTTTAAAGAATTAAATAAGGAAACAGGCTTTAGCTATTCTGACAACGGTGTAACGCCTCGCGTTGCAGTAACGTACCAGCCAATAGAAAACACCTCTGTTTACATAAACTACTCTGAAAGCTTTAACCCAACCTCGTCGGGCGATCAGGAAGATGTGGTAGGCGAGGGCAACTTAGACCCGGAAACAGGTAAGCAAACCGAGTTGGGCATGAAAAACAGATGGTTTGATGGCAAAATAATGAGTACATTTGCTGTTTATCAAATTAATAAAGAAAACGTGGTAATGAGCAACCCAGACGATACTGCCGCGGGAGATGGCATTGCTGCACTTTTAAATATAGGTGAAGTAGAAAGCCGTGGATTTGAAACAACCTTAGTAGGCGATTTATCAGCGCACTGGACCGTAACGGCTAACTACGCTTACAACGATACGCAAGTAGTAGACGGTGTAACGGGTGATACGCTTTCAGATACATTTGGTGATGGCTCGCGCTTTGCTAATGCACCACGTCACCAGGCGGGTTTATGGTCACGCTTTGGGCTCGATTCGATTAATTCCTCTATTGCGTTTGGCGCTAATTATGTGAGTGAGCAAGTAAGCTCCGATGGCCAAAAAGTAAAACCATTTACCGTATTTGATATGAGCTGGACGAGTCGCTTTGATGACGTATTACTGAGTGTAAATATTAACAACCTGTTTGATAAGGAATATGCTGTAAGCGGATTTAACCAGCGTAACGGTCACTTTCCGGGTAGCCCGCGTGAAATTGTTGGGCAAATAACCTACAAGTTTTAATACTTATTAGCGCGAGAGTCTCTCGCGCTTTGTTTTAAGTATCGCCTTGCACCTTTTTATCACTATTAAATTTAGCGGATTCTTGTGTAGTGTTAATAGCCGTAATAGGGAAGGGAATTACAATGCCTTCTTTTTTATAGCGTTTATGCAGGGCTTTTATAAAAGCAGATTTAACCCAAAAGCGATTAAAGTATTCTTTTGCGCGCAGCATAACCGTAAAGTTAATACTTGATCTGTCAAAGGTATGAAAAACCACAAAGGTATTGTAATCATCAACGCCCCATTCGTGTGAAATAAGTATTTCACGAGCCACTTCAAGTGTTACTTGCTCAACAAATTCTAAATCCGAATCGTAATGCACGCTTATATCTACAGGGACGCTTAGCTCTCTTTCAGGATAAAAGTAATTAATAATACGCGATTTAGATAATTGGCTATTAGGTATAATAATCATATTATTCGGTAGCATTTTAACCCATGTAGAGCGCCAGCCTATATGATCTACAAAACCTTGTTCTTTTGATTCCAGCTCAATAAAATCGCCCACTCTTATGGGTTTATCTATCACTAGCTGCACGCCAGAAAAAAAGTTTTCGAGGGTAGGTTGTAAAGCAAGGGCAACAGCCAGTGATGTAATACCTAGCGAGGCAATAATGGGTGTAATAGAAATACCTAACGTGCCCATTAATACTAGTATTCCTACGGATGATAATGTAACGCGTATCACGCCTTTAATTATGCTTTTTGAATTAAAAACAACGGCAGATTGTTTGCCGTAGTAATTAATAGTGCCAATAATAAAGCGGTCTAAAAACATAATAAGTGCCAGTAGAGCTAGTACAATATTAATGCTATTAAAAGGAATTTGTTGAGAAATAGAAGTACTAATAATGAAGGTGTCGTGCTCTAAAATGGTGAGTAGCACAATAATTGTGCACAGTGTTAGCGGTTTAGATATTGACTCTATAAGTAAAGTATCGAATATAAACTTGGTTTTTGAAGTCCATTTTTTAGCCAGTACATTACAAAAAAGCGAATTAAAAACAGTAGTATAGCTATAAGTAAGAGAGATGAAATCGCGCTTAACCAGGGGGTGCTGTTGGAAAATTCCAGCGCTTTATTTAGCATAACTTAAACCTGTTCAATATAGTTTTATATATATTGCAGCAAGTTATGTACCTTTGTTTGGAAAAGTAGCTGCCGAGTTTTAGTCGGCAGCAAATATTATACTTTTTTGGCTAACCACATACCGCCTAAGACGGCTGCAAAAAATAACAAAAATTCCATTTTAAGAGATACCAATTGAACCAAGCCAGGGCCTGGGCAAATGCCACTTAAACCCCAGCCTAAACCAAAAAATACTGAGCCGATAATTAAGCGCGCATCAATATTTTTTAAATTACTTAAATTAAATGTTCCTGAAATAAGTGGTTTCTCTTTTTTTGCAACCCATAACCATGTAAGCATCATTATTAGCATGGCAACAGCCATCACTATAATTAAGCTTCCATCCCATTGGTTTCCATAGGTAAGAAAGTTAATCACTTTAGCAGGGTTTGTCATCCCGCTAATAATAAGCCCTAAGCCAAATATAAAGCCTATAACAACCATCATAATTGCTTTCATTATTTATCCTACAAGGTTTGCTGTAATGAAGGCAACAAGCATAAATGTACATGTTGCAACCCAAGAGCGAGCAGAAAAGCGCGACATGCCGCACACACCATGGCCACTTGTGCACCCATTAGCTAAAGTTGTACCAGCGCCAACTAAAAGTCCTGCAACAACAATAAGCCAAGGCGACAATTGCAATTCGCCTTCTAATAAAGAAGGCGCAAATACCCTTACAGCGACTCCTGCCAACAATAACCCTAAAATAAAGTATAACTGCCAACGAGAGTCTGAATTTGCTTTAGCGAATACAGACTTAACAATGCCTGATATACCCGCAATTTTTCCGTATAAAACCAGTAATAACGTACACGCTATTCCTATTAATGCACCGCCTATTGCAGCCGATACTGGAGTGAATTCTGTTATCATTTTTAAATTTCCCAAACAATAGAAACGCCTAAACCGGTTTGTTTCATTTCGATTGATAATTGTTGATTAGGTGCTAAGTAGTTAGCACCCGTTACTTTTTTTGCTGGCGAATAAAAAGCCATAGCGTTTAATTGTACCTTGTTGGTAAAAGAATGGCTAAAGCCAGTAGTAAAATGCCACTCTTGAACGCCTGGGGCTAAAATATTAAGCAAAACGTTTGATGAAGGAATAGGTTGCTCGGTATAAGATACCCCAAAACGAATTTTTTGTTGCGATGTACGTTGCCACTGATAGCCAAGCTTATAAATAGTCATATCGTTCCAGCCAAACCCAGCGCCTGTATCAACCCCTAAAGGTGCTGACATCAAGTTACTGATTGGATTTGCAATACTTTTTACTTCGCTGTAATTTATTTTTTGCCAATCAAATACAACCTGATTAGCTGGGGTAAGCTTATAAGCTGCACCAAGTTGAAACGAACTTGGCAGATCAAATCCGCCTTGCTCTGCAAACAAACCTTTATAGCTATCAAACTCTTGCATAGACACAGATGAGCGGTAACTTGCCCCCCAGCTTAATGACGAATTTATATCTTGGCTAATACCTAGTTGAATACCTAAGCCTGTGCTTGTATCGGTGCCATTATTTGTAAGCGCTTCTGGCGATTGCGAAAAAGGAGCAAAGTTTTCAAGCCCTTGTGCTTCAAACTGTTGCACCACGTAAATAGGGGATACACCAAGGCGTGTTTGTTCATTCAACTTATAGCTTACTGTTGGGCTAATAAAGAGTTGTTTTAAATCAACGCCTGCCGTACCAGCGTAAAAAGTCCCCTCAGTAGAGGATTCTGCGCCGTACTCGGTATTCATACCGCCGTTGCCATACACTAATAAACCAATATTTACTTTTTCATTTAATTGATGGCCAATAGCAAACTCTGGAATTGCAAATACGGTGTTGTCGCTTTTTTGTGTTTTTGCTTCAAGATAAAATGCGCCAGGGTAAAAAGTATCTACTTTTGATGCAGTATATTTTCGTTCAGGTGAAAAAAGCTCTAAGCCCAGAGATAGCTCTGTTCCGTTAGGTAAAAAGGTTGCTGGATTATTAGCGCCAGACATTAACTCTTCTGACAGCGCTACACCTGCGCCAGCCATGCCTTTGTGGGTCATGCCATAGCCGTGAGTAAAATAACCATTAGTAGCAAATGTACTGAACGAACCTAACGCGCACGTTAAAGCTAAGCCTGAAATTAACTGTTTTTTCATTTTAGTAAATACATAAAGTTGGAATGGGCGGACAATAGCTAATTTTTGATATTCTAAAAAGGAATTTAAATAGATTAGTTATAATAAAAGGTAATACGGCAATGGTTATAAAGTTAAAATAAATGAGCGTAGATTGCTATTCAGCCTTAGCTTAAGTTAAAAGATTCACTAACGTATTGAGCTATAATGATATTTAAGTATGCAACCGTTAGCTATACACTTTGGTATTAAAAGTTTGCTGGCAAAAGGGCGTTTGCGTATTAATAGCTGCATAAAGTAGATTTATTATTTAACGTTTAGGTTATTTAAATCGCCATTATTAAATGGCGCTATTGTATGTAAAAGCAAAGCGGCGATTAATATCACCGCTTTTAAAAATCACATAGATTCGAGCGTTTTACCGCGGGTTTCTTTAATGTATTTAACAACAAAAAATATGCTTATAAGTGCCGATAACGCATAAAAGCCATAAGCGCCTGCAAGTCCAATGTTAGCCAGCATAATAGGGAAGGTCATAGTGATTGCAAAGTTAGCAATCCATTGTGCGCTAGCCGCAACAGCAAGGGCTGCACCACGAATACGGTTATTAAACATTTCGCCCAATAATACCCATACAATTGGGCCCCAACTTAAGCCAAAAAATACCACAAATAAGTTAGCCATAATAAGCGCAAACGTACCCATGTTATCGCTAAGGGCAAGTTTGCCTGCTTCATCAAGGCCTGCACTGCCAAATATATAAGTAAGCGCGCTTAAGCTGATAAACATACCAATACTGCCTACTAATAGCAGTGGTTTACGGCCAATTTTGTCAACTAGGGCAATGGCAATAAAGGTCGATACAATATTAGTAGTACCTGCGAGCACATTTATAAATAGCGATTGCGACTCATCAAACCCAGCGGCTTGCCAAAGCTCAGAGCCGTAATAAAACACCACATTAATACCCACAAATTGCTGAAATACACTCAGTGCCACACCCACCCAAACAATTGGGTGTACTTTTTTACTGTTATCAATAAATAAGTCGCGAATACTTGGCTTTGTGTCGCTATGCAATGAGCGTTTAACATCGCTTATTTGCGCATCGGCATTGTCGTTCGATATTTTGCTAAATACCGATTTTGCATCATCCACTTTACCTTGCGCCACTAAATAACGAGGCGACTCCGGAATAAACAAAACACCGACTAAAAACAATACTGCAGGCACAAGCTCAGCCCAAAACATCCAGCGCCAAGCGGCTATATCAAGCATTAAAATATTTTGCGCACTACCTGCTGCATCAGCAATTAAATAGTTACTTAAAAATGCCGCAAACAAACCCAGTACAATAGCGAGTTGTTGTAGTGTCGCTAAACGACCACGAAGAGCGGGTGGTGCAACTTCAGCAATGTAAGCTGGCGCCAATACCGATGCAGCACCAATACCTAAACCACCAAATAAGCGGTAAAAAATAAACTCCGCAGAGCTTTCGCTAATGCCCGACCCAAAGGCACTAATGGCAAAAATAATCGCGGTGATGATCATAATTGCACGGCGGCCAAACTTATCTGCCAGCGGCCCCGCAGCAAGTGCACCTAAGGCACAGCCAAGTAACACAGAGGCAACATTAAAGCCCGTAGCCACACTACTTGAATTAAACGCATTACCGAGTGCCGATACCGTGCCGTTAATAACGCCCGAGTCAAAACCAAATAAAAAGCCACCAATAGCAGCCACGGCCGATATAAATATTACGTAAAAAAGAGAGGTGTGTTCAGCTGTGTTGGAAGGCGGTGTGTGCGTTGTCATTATATGCCCTGAAAGTTAAATTAAATATAAAAGAGCATAATATCGTAAAGCGTTATGGTTGAATATGCTTGTGCGGGTATAAAGGGATTGGCAAGTATAAATTAAGTTGTTTTTAAAGGTTTCAATTTAAAGGTATTAGCTAAAGGCGTTAGATTCAATACTTTGAAATTAAGTAGCGCCTTTTAATAACAAAAACTAAATTTCAAAGAATAATATGCACTTTATGGAAAGTGCCTGTTGGAGCAATATCACTGTTCTCTACCATTTTGGTATGTTTTTGCAATTACATAAACTGATATGAGGTTTAGTAATTGTTTACATGTGGTTATTTGGTGGTTAAGGTTAATAGATTATAAAATAGGGACATTTGTCGGTTTATAAAGCGTCAAATGTCGTAGATTAAATTGTCATATTTATAGAGATACCATGTCTGTAATTCGTAGCTCAGTTTTTCAAATCATTTTTAAATCAATTTTTTTACTATTATTTAACTGTATCGGATTCTTTGCAATATATGCTGGCGCTCTTTTATTCCTTAGCGAGAGTAATACTTCGTTATCGCCAAATGAACAACTTTTGGCGTTAATTCTCGCTTTGGTTACAACATCTATTTTTGCTTGGTGGATGGTACTCAGCTTTCGGCAATACGAAATCAAAATAGACAGTGAAGTAATCCTACTTAAAGGATTATCTGGCTGGAAAAAAATTGACAAAACTTTTCCACTCTCCGATCTTGACGGTGCAGAATTAGGAACGGATTTAGCTCTATTTAAGGGGAAAAAATTGGTGGCGAAGCTTTCAATGGTTTCTATAGCATTTGACAATCATTCGCTAAATAAAAGTATTACAAAAACTTTACCCGCTCCTGAATTGGGTAAATAAATATAACAAGCCAATCCAGCAGCGGCTGATTGAGGCATTATACAACCGAGTGTTATGTACTTATGAAATTTTCATTAGTTGACGGATTTAAGCAAGCTCCTCTGCCCAAGATGAAAGGAGTTTGTATATATTGTGGTAGTCCAACCGTAGCAAAGTGTGGTTCAAAAATTAGATGGCATTGGGCGCACAAGGTAAAATGTAGTTGTGATCCTTGGTGGGATAATGAATCCCAATGGCATCGAGATTGGAAAAATCATTGGGAAGATCGTAATCAAGAAATAGTATACTTTGATAAAAGTGGTGAAAAGCATATTGCAGATGTTGTTAATGAGCAGAATATTGTAATTGAATTTCAAAACTCCCCAATGTCTGAAGCTGAGTTGAAATCAAGAGAGGATTTCTACGGGGATATGATTTGGGTAATTAATGGTCGTAATCTAGCGAAAAACATAAAATTACGTGCGATGCTTCCTGATCCTCTGCATGAATCAATGGAAGATATATCTATTCATTCAAGTAATCATAAAACTCATTTCGTTTATTCTTTTATTTCTGAGTATCGAGGTCCGAATGAGTTAGTAGAAATACATAGCTCAGATAAAATAGATGGAATAATTAAATCCACGCATGTAGGACACTTCCTCTTTGAGTGGAAAAGGCCTAGATATGTTTGGTTTAAAGCAACAAAACCAGTTTATTTGGACTTTGGACAAGGTGTCATCTGGCAATTAATGCGTTTTAACAATTATAGTAGTTTCTGTATTAAGGCATGTATTAAAAATGATTTCTTGGCAAAGTTTAAATGAGTTGCATAACAAGTGATCAATCTTATCAGTGCTAATTCATTACAGGCTATAAATAGAATTATTAGCACTATTTATAGTGCTAAATCTTCCCCAACCTCTGTCTTACACCTCAAAGTTATCAAAGTACTCTTTTTGTAATTCTATAGTGAGTGCTTTAGGGCGAATGCCTTGTACTAGGTTGTATACCTCTTCTTTTGTGTAACCTGTCGAATTTAAAATAAGTGCAGCTACCAATTCTGTGCGGCCAGCGCCGCCTTTGCAATGTATGGCAATGGTTTGTTTGTATTGTATGGCTTGTAATATGTCGCTTTTTACATTTAGTGCTTATCGACTCTACATTATTTATATATGGCAACTATAACCATTACTGATTACAAGTTTAAGATTGAATAATAAGCGCAAATACTAGATACTGTTTTTATATACAGTTATGGCGATATTATGAAAAAAGAATTACCAGCAAAATACTATTTAGCGCATTTTAGAGAGCTTATTGAGTTTGTAACAAGTAAATGTATGCATTTACTTGAGCCTAAACATAGTGAATTTATTAGTAAAATTAACAAGCTAGATGAGCAAAGCCAGTGCATGTTAGCGCGGGTATACTCGCGAAAGCCTTATTTGGTTCAGGCGCAATCGCTCAATTATGAAGAAATAACATCGCCGCATCAGGCTATTTATACGCTTAAAAAAGCCGATATTTTATTTGAGCCAAACGAGCAGCATTATTCGCCGCTTTTAGCGCACTTAACCAAACCTTCTTTGGTTGAGTTGCTAAGTAATTACAGTGAGCAAATAAGCTTTAAAAAGAGCGCAGCTAAAGGCGCGCTGGTGGATATTGCGCGGGAGTTTTTTAAAGACTGCCCACAAGAGCTTGCGCCACTTAATAGCCAGTATGTAATTAACAACCGCAGTGATTACTACGAGTATTTTGAGTTTTTATTTGCAGGTAAACTAAGCCGTGGTGATGTGAATCATCAAAACCGTTTTGTAATGCGAGATTTAGGTTTAACCGCTACGCGCGAAGGGCACAGCGAGAGCTTGTCGCGCTTTGAAACACTTGATGAAGCGCAATCAAACTATTTATTAAACCGTTACCGGTTAGCATTTAAAAATATAACCGATGAGAGCGATTACGTTGCTTTAGCGCCAAAGGTTTTAGTGCAAGCTGCGCACGGTGCCATTGCTGTTGCGTTAAAAAACAAATTATTAGTTAGGCTTTATAGGCAGCTAAAAACAGTTGATAGCGAACTTGCTTTTAGCTTACTTGAAGGGTGCGTGGATGATAGCGAAGCACAAGAAATTCAAATAAGAGAGCAATACAGGCTTGATAATAAAGAGTGGGTAAAAGCACGGTTAGAAGCCATTATCGAAAATCCGCTTACTGATGATTTACTTTATTTTGCTGACGATTTTTTAATGCGTAAGTTTAATAAAAAAACACGTTCGCGTTTAAGTGCAATGCTTGCCAACACTCAGTGCGTGCTAGAAATAGATGAACTGTACCGAGGTGAAGTAGAGCAGGGCGTAAACGATTATTATACTCGCCAAGGTATGGCTGTATTTAATACCGAAAACACGCTTTGGCAAAGTTTGTTTGGTTTAGTATTTTGGCATGAGTTATTTGTGGAGTCGCCTTATCCGCCATGCAATGAGTTTGATATTTATCCGCAAGTATTAAGGCTTGGTAATTTTTATGAAGCGCAGCAAACACAGATAAATGAGCGCTTAGCACAGTGTCAAACGCCGCAAGCATTACTTAATTTAGTATGCAAACATGCAGCGCAATACTTTGATCAACCTAACGGTTTGTTTAGATGGCGCAGCAATTTATTAGAGCCACTAGAGGCGCTTATTTTAAACAGCCCTATTAAGGCGCTAATTGCGCACTTAACAGCCATGAGCAAACATTACTTACAGCTAAAAGACGGCTACCCCGACTTAATGGTAATTAATAATGGACAAGTACATTTTGAAGAGGTAAAAGCCCCGGGCGATAAGCTTAGACGCAACCAACTAACCACCATTGATAATTTAAAAAATGTGGGCTTTACAGTACACATTGCTGCGGTTAAATGGTTTGTAGATCCTAACCGTATTTACAGTGTGGTCGATATAGAAACCACGGGCGGCTTAAAAGGCGGTAACCGTATTACCGAAATTGGCCTTGTAAAAGTACAGCACGGTAAAGTAATTGATACTTGGACAAGCTTAGTTAACCCCGAGCGCCATATACCTGGATTTATAACGTCACTAACTGGTATTAGCGACGGCATGGTTTATAACGCGCCTGTATTTGCCGATATAGCCAAGCCGCTATTAGATAAACTCGCAGGCAGTATTTTTGTAGCCCATAACGTTAATTTTGACTACGGTTTTATTAAAAAAGAATGCGAGATGGCAGGGCACTTTTTTAAAATGCCAAAAATGTGCACCGTGGTTGAATCGCGCAAAGCGTTTAAAGGCTTAAAGTCGTATTCGCTTGGTAATCTCTCATCGCATTTTAATTTAAATTTAACCAGCCATCACCGCGCACTTGCTGATGCAACGGCTACTGCTGAGTTATTGTTACTTATTCAGCAATCCCAAAGTAGTGAATAGATCTTCAGGTTAACTAAAAGCCACTAAATAGTTATGCCATGAATAATCAGCACTTAATTGAAAATTAATTATGTGCTGCCACTTAAAGTGGGTCTTTAATATAATTTAGACTTCGAAGTCTAAATTATATGCTCTATTCGAATTTCATTCCTTTTCTTTGTTTAAATCCCTCGCATTAAACTGATCAAACCAGTAATTTTAAATCCGCCATAAAAATTAAATTTGTTTACTATTAGCTGCTTGAGTGGGTTTTAAGCTTTTGTTTTTATAACACCTGTTAGTTACATGTAAAAGTTGCATTAATCGTTGTTGCATTCGAATGCAAAAGGCGGTAGTTTTTATGAGTCGAAAAAATAGTCATTTAAATACTGCGTTTTTAATAATTATAAATAATAAAAATTCGGTGGTGGAGCATAGCGTCCATAAATGCTTAATAAAATTCATTTCAACAGGTGGAGAATTTATCTCATGACGACGAATATTTTACGTAAAACACTTATTTTTGCTGCTGTAAATACGGCGTTATTAGGCTCAGCATCTGTATTTTCACAAGAAGCAAAGTTAAACCCCAATAAAGAGCTGGAGGTGATTTCTGTTACCTCTACTAAGCGAGTTAAAAGTATTCAGTCGGTGCCTTTAGCAGTTACTGCGGTGTCGGCTAAAGATTTACTAGAAAATGGCATTACCGATATTTTAAGCCTTGATAGCCTAGCGCCGGGTTTAAAGTCGGGTGTGTCGGGGAGCGATGCCCGTCCAGCTATGCGCGGTGCCAGAACAGAGCAAGTAGAGGCTAATGATGTTGCTATTGCATTTTACTCTAACGGTGTTTATCGCCCACGCCATGGGCAAGCACTCGCTGGCTTTGTTGATTTAGAACGTGTTGAAGTACTACGCGGCCCGCAAGGGACGTTGTTCGGGCGTAACTCATTTGGTGGCGCAATTGATGTAATAGCTAAAAAGCCTGAACTTGATATCACCGAAGGTGGTATGGCTACAACGTTTGGTAATTATGGCCATTTGCGCGGTGAAGGCTTTTTTAATGCTGCTTTAACCGATGACACCGCAGTACGCTTTACTGGGGTGCGAGAAATACGTGACCCGTACGTAGAGAATTCGTTTAATGAATCAGCAGGCTTGAAAGATGCCGATATGTATTTTTTACGTGGCCAAGTATTTACTGAATTTAACGACGATGTAAATTTAAATGTAAAAGTAGAAACGTGGCAGGACGAGTCAAATGGCGGCGGTGCTTTTGGTTACCATATTTTAGGTGTGCCTATAAACCCAGCGACAGGTAAAACAAGCTTATCTGCACCATTAACTCAGCGCATTGGTCGCGATGATGTGTGTGGCAGTAATTGTGGTCGTTTTGGTGCAGGCCTAGATAATGCAGCAACGCCTGGGCTTGATACTGCCCAAGGTGTATCGTCAGACCCATTTACTCAGCAGTTTGATTATAAGCCATCACGCAATGTGAGCGATGTAAGTATTAGCGCCGAGTTAAACTGGTCGCTTGAGTCGGTTGATTTAAAAGTAATTGCAGCCTCAATGGATTACGAAGAAACACGCCTTACCGATGGTGATTTTTCGACTTATGCAACCACAGTAGATGGTAACGCAATTGAATCTAAAACTAACTCGTTAGAAGTACAAGTTAGCTCTACCTACGAAAGTGATTTTGAATGGGTGGCTGGTATTTACTTATTTTCAGAGGACCTAGATAACGCTTTTTTAAATGCGAGCTACGGAGCTGTGGTTGATAATGTACCCGATACAACGCAGCCTCAAGCACTTCAATATGCACCATGGTTAAACCAAATTCAGCTAGAAACGCGATCAGCGGCGGCTTACTTTCAAGGTAACTACACATTTAGTGATGATACACGCGGTATAGCAGGTATAAGGTACACAAATGATAAACGTGAGTGGGATATCTACGGTCAAAATACCAATGATTTAAGCACGATCGATTTTTCAGAGTTAGAGGTAAAAGATGCAGATGGCGATTGGAGTAAAGTAACGTGGAAAGTTGGTATTGAACACGACTTAACAAACGATCAGCTACTATACGCTACAGTATCTACAGGCTTTTTAGCTGGTAATGCACAGGGCGCTTTTAACGGTGAAAACAGTTACGATGAGCAAACAGTAACGGCTTACGAAGTAGGCTTTAAAAGCATGCTGCTTGATAATTCATTAAGATTTAACGCCTCTTTATATTACAACCAATACGAAGATTTACTTTCTACGCGTTTTCAAAATGTAGGCGGTACGGCGGTATCATTTTTTGGTAATGCGGGCGAAATTGATGCAGCTGGTCTTGAGCTTGAAATTGATTGGCAAGCGAGTGATGCATTGCGCCTAGGTGCACGTGCCGCGTTTACAGATTCTACTTATGGTGACTTTGTTACGCCAAATGTGTTTGAAGAAGGCGGAGAGACTATAAATGGCGTAGATAACTTACTGCAACTTGACGGTAACGAAGTGCAGTTAAGTCCCAAATATAACATTACCCTTTTAGCGAGTTACGAGTTTGATTTAGGTGATAAAGGCCGCATTGTGCCTGCTACCAGTATTCAGTTATCGGATTCGTATACGACCAACGATCTCCCGTTTTCGTTTGGTACGCAAGGTAGCTATCAAAAATACGATGCCAGTATTGCATGGTATTCGGCCGATAATGAGTGGGCTGTACGCGCATATGTTCAAAATGCAGGCGATGAACTTATCTTGCTTAGAACGGTTCGCTTTGGCGGTAACGTAGCGGCTGCTGACTATGCTAATCCTCGCACTTATGGCGTAAGAATAGGTTATAACTTTTAAGCCAGTTATCGTTTTAACTGCTTTATACTCGGTTAGGGTTTAACTAAAGTTAAGTTATTAATAAAATTGGATATTATTTAAAAGGCCAGCAATATTGTATTGCTGGCCTTTTTATTTTATAGATTTCGAAATCATTATTATTTTGATTTTAAATCATTGTTATTTATGTTTTTTATAGTTCAGGTTAATTATTTGGCAGAAAGTTGTTGATCTTTTTGACTTCGAAGTCTATTTTGTATCAATGCATTTTCAATTGATACAATTTGTTTAATGTAATAATTGAAAATGTAGAGTTGGGGAGAAGTAGACACGTTTTAAACTCGGGAGAATAATTATAATGAAAGCTAAATTTACACGGACTCTCGTTCATTTTGCTGTAACAACTGCTATTACAGCAACCACAATGAATGCTCACAGCGCCGAAGAAGCAACATCAACACAAACTCAGCAGCAAATTAAAGAACCAGCCATTGAACGCATAGCCGTTACTGCAAACCGTCGCTCACAAGATCTACAGGAAGTATCATCATCAATCACTGCACTAGGGGAGGCTGATATAGCCCGTGCAGGTATTATTGATGTTACGGGTCTTGAGCAGGTTGTACCGGGTTTACGTATGGGGTCATCCGGTGGTGAGGTTCGTCCTGCAATGCGCGGCGCACGCACTAATGAGGTGGGTGTAGCAGGCACCGGTATTGCTGAGCAAATAGTCGGTATATTTCAAGATGGTATTTACGTACCGACTACCTCATCTGGTTTAGGAGCATTGGTGGATGTGCAGCGCATAGAAGTGCTGCGTGGCCCACAAGGTACTCTATACGGACGTAACACCTTTGCTGGCAGTATTAATATAATTACTAATCAACCTGTTTTTGACGATTTACTGGGGAGTATAAAAGTTGAAACAGGGAGTTATAACCGCAGTGCTTACGAGGGTATTATAAATATACCTGTAAGCGATACGCTCGCGACCCGTTTTGTAGTGGCCTCTGAACGTCACGATGGCTATATCAATAACTTAGTGATTCCAGGGCCTTCGGATGATTTACGCGAAAAAAATCAGTTTTATATGCGTAATGTCACTAAGTGGCAACCAAACGATAAGTTTAACGCAACGGTACGTTTTGACTACTCGCGTAAAAACTCAAACTCAGAAGCTATTTGGGGCTATCAGCAAATTGCGGGTTACCAAATAAGCGAAACGTCACCTGGCTCCGGCATATTTGATCCTAACCCTACAATTACAGCTGGGCATATTTATCAGCCAAGTGATACGCAACATGACGACCTTGGTCCATATGATGTTTATCGCAATAGCTTTTCGCTTGATAAACAAGAAAGCTTTTCGACCACAGTAGCACTTGAGTGGTATACCGACTTTGCTGATATTAAGTGGACGACTAACTATTCAACCCTTAACGGCAAGCAATACTACGACAACGACTATAGCGATGGCGGTATTGATTTTGTAGGTGGTTTTGGGCGAGTGGACGACCAAAAAACATTATCGTCTGAGTTACAGTTTGCATCAAATAATGACGACTCTGATTTTTCGTGGATTGGTGGACTTTACTACTTTGATCAAGAAGCAGATTGGAGCTGGTTATCGCATGCAGATACAACAGGTGATGGTGTATCAGACTCTGTCGTTGTGCCTTCGTGGGGGAATCCAGATTATGACCCGCATACAGCTAAATCTATCGCAGCGTATGGGCAGTTACGTTATCAAATTAGTGAAGACTTACGTATTGTAGGTGGTTTACGTGTAAACCAAGACGATAAAACGTTTACTGGTGATGTCATTCCCGATTGGGATGATTCTGCAATGTTATATAAAGCAGCTGCAGAGTACGATATAAACAAAGACATAATGGTGTATGCAAGCGTCGCCACTGGTTACAGAACGGGTGGTGCAAACGATTCGCGCGTGGTAGCACGTGGTGCAGACCCCCTTTATGATAACGAAGATGTTATTTCGTATGAAATGGGTATGAAAAGCTACTTGCTAGATGGTGCAATGCGCTTAAATATATCGGTATTTATGAATAAGTACGAAGACGTAAAAGCACAGTTGTTTGCAACGTCATGTAACGATACAACAACGGGAGATACCGTTTTAGAATGTGTGTCTGCAGGTACAGCCACAACTTTCGAATATTACGAAAATGGCGGTGACGTTGAGACTAAAGGCCTTGAAGCCGACCTTCAATGGGTACCAATTGATAATTTAACGCTTACCGGTACGTTATCGTTATTGGATAGCGAATTTGCTGATGGTTACGCTGTGGGTAACGAGCAACTTCGTCCATTACTAGCACTTGGTAACCAAGGTGGCCGCCAAGATATAAACGATAATTCTAGCCAATTTAGTTTTGAAGGCTGGCGACCTGCAATGGCACCAGAATACAGCATGGGGCTTTCGGCGCGTTATGAGTTTAGTTTAGGGGGCGATTCGTACTTAGTACCGTATATTCAAATGAATTACTTAGACGATTACTACGCGTTTGATACAAACATCCCTGAGGTAAGAGTAGATGCGCATTTAATGGCTGATGCGCGTTTAACCTGGTTTATAAACGACAGCGTACAGGTTGAAGCATACGTTAAGAATATTGGTGACAAAGCCATATTAACGCGTGGTGTGGTGCATTCACAAATTGTTGATGGTTTGCCAGCTAACTCAGTACAAGCAAACTGGAGCAACCCGCGTACGTGGGGTGCGAGCTTGAAATACCAGTTTTAAGGTTTCCTAAATGGCCGCATGGCCATAACTTTCAGCCAGCTAATAAATTTATTAGCTGGCTTTTTTATTTAAAAAAAGCTATCGAATTAGTTCGCACTGAGCATTAGTATCATATTTGGCGAGTATTTTTTTGCATTCATCCAAGGCTCTTGTATTTGCTTTAGATTGTGAGCTGTAACCCTCTGAAAAGCCATAAAACTCGCCACCATTTTCGGTTTTCCCTAGTGCGAATGCTTTTCTGCCAGCTCTTGACTCGAATGTGGTTAATGCATTTACCGTCGCTACATTATAAGTACTTGAGTCACACAAAAGCGCGTTAGGTTCTACTTCACATAATGTAGGCGTAGATTGGCAGCCAGTTAAAAGTAAGACGATACCGATACTGAGATACTTCATTTATTGTCCTTAATTATTATAATTTGAGGTTTAATGTACCTAAAAAAGTTAAAATTATAAACAAAAAAAGCGCTCAGTGAGCGCTTGAAGGGAAGTAATAAGTGTTTACAGTGCGAATTGCTGATTTAACGCGAGGGTGTCAAATTGCATTACTTCGCTTGATATTAGAGTGTTAGTAATTGTAATAACGGTGAGTATTTGTTGGCGAACGCGTACGTTTTTAGCATTAAAAGTACCATCGAGTGTCCAGCAAATTGTTGCTTGGTTTAAGGCACTGTCAAACTGTACGGTTTCTAATTGGGCGTAGCATCTGCTTAGGGTTTGTGAAAGCGCTAAATGGCAATTTAACAGCGCATCTTTTGATTGTGTTTCGTTACTGCCAGCAAGAATAACGTCTGCATTTTTAGCATAAACACTTTCAAAATTAGTTAAGTTATTAAGCTGCCAAATTTGCCACCAATTATTTAATGTTTCGGCGGTTTGCGTTGGTAATTCACAAATATCACTGGGCGTTGCATGAAAGGTCGTTGGGTGCAGCTGGTTATCTAAATCGCAAACCATAATAGGGTCGCTTTTAGGTAACTTAGGGATCACCAGCGTATTATTACTTGCCTCACCTGTAAATTCGTTGTTAGCCAATAATAGCGTATCAACAACACATTTCACTGATTTTATGAAGGTATTATTGTGCTTAATTACAAACGAAAGTCTTACTGGTTTTAGTAATTTTTTAGGTTGTAATATCAGCTGTAAAGTCTCAAGTTCCTGGCCTTTACTGTGCGTTTTAGATATTAATTCTGATACGCCATATTGCGCCAAAAAATCAAGCCATAGCGGTTGTGCTTGCAATGACCCCATCGCGGTAAAGTGATGTTGTTGCCAACGGCTACTACGCAACAATTTACTTGAAATAGTTTTAATATCTGCTTTGGTGTATAAATCGATAATTGCGTTGATCATGCATTTACCTCCAATTCTGTTTGGCTATTTAATGCGTGTGATCTAAATAGGTTTGCGAGTAGCGCAACTTCGTCAAAAACGGTGACTTCTTCAATAATCTTTTGATTTTTGATACGTAAATGTGAGGCGCCTAACACAAAATAAGGAAGATTTTTTAGCTCACTTAGTTCATCGCTTTGTGGATTGAAATGCCCTGCAAGTGACCAACGAATAGCAACATCTGTGGTGCTCTCACCAAAGGGGGTAACTGCTAAGTGATCGACGGTTAGTTTGGCATCAGGGCAATTGGCAAAAAACTGTATAAAGACACCATTAATTTGTGCAAGGCCGGTTGCCATTCTGCCACTTGGCCATTGTTGTGTGGCCGTTAAGTTATAAAACTCGTGTATTTTAGCAAATTGCTTTTGGTTAAATAACGTATCTAACCAGTTATGCGCAAATGCGGCCAGTTCACCGTCTAAAATTGGAGTGCTTGGCGTGCGATGATCAATTGCTTGTACCCGGGTAAACTCTTCATCAAGCCATTGTATGTGTTTTTCTTTACTTGGTATTTTGGCCATGTGCTTGGCTACATTTATAATATTAAGGCCAAGTTGTTTAACTAAAAAGCCGTTGTCGCGTACTAGCCATTCTTTTACTATTTTATTTTCAAAACAAACGCAGTCGGCAATGGTTGTTACTCGGCCTGTTTTATTGGTAGCTGGGCCAAATTCTGAGTTACCGGTATTACTCATTACACTGCTAATTAAGTGTGATGAGTAGTAATGCTCATTACCGTCTTCTGAAAAAATGACGTTTTCGCCAATAAGGCTTCTATCTGGGAATGCGGCAATGGTTTTAAGCGTGCCTTGAATAACATCTTCAATATTTTCGCCGTAAGCACCAAGTGTAAAAACAGGACATACATCAGCGTAATAGCGATAACATAAACCAATGTTTTTTTGCTCCCAAATGCGGTGCGTAATACGTAAAATGTAATCAACAATATCAACAAACTCTTCGTCAAACCCTACAAGCGCTTGCTGTTTTTTACTTTGCGGATTTAATACGCTCGATAAAGGCAGCCAGTAAGGTTGGGTAATTGTGTTTTGTGTGCTCATAAGTATCTCTTAGTTTGCTGCTGCTATTTTATTTTGCATTTGCTCGAATATATCAATACCCATTCCCTCTAATAAGTGAGGAATATCGATAGCGACCCAGTTCTCTTTTAAAATACCGTTTTCGCAGCGCCAAAAATCCATAACACGCGGAAACAGCTTATTACCCGATGCAGGTAAACCAAGCCAGTCATCCCCTGTATGAGTGCCGTACATATGCGGCCAACCGCCCGTTGCTACAAAGTTGTCGTGGCTTACTAAGCAGAGTGTTTTATTGATCCCACGATCAGGGAACCCTTTTAAGAATGGAGCTTGGTGGTGTTCTCTAAAACCACTAATGCCTCGAGTTGTTCCTATACCTGCAGGGCCATACCAAATAAAATCTGGGTGCCAGTATTTTTCTAAATTGATGCTGTACAGATCTTTACCATCGTAGCGGCCAAGCTCAGTAAGCATATCAATTACGAGCTGTTCGTTGGCTTTACTTAGTTCGTCGTTTTTAGCTGTAGCAGGCACACCATCAAGTGTAGTGGGGGGCATTATTAAACCCGGATAACCTAAGCTTGGACGCAGCGGGTTTACACCTACTTGGTTCATTACATCGATTAAATCTAAAAAGGTATAAACGTTAATTACTTTATTGTTTTCTATTTGAGCCATTTCGCTATAGCGAATAAAAATACTTTTACCGGTGGCTGGAATACCTAATAACGGTTTTGTAAATGTGCCGGTAAAGTAGCCTGTTGCACATATCCATTGCTCGCCTTTGTAGTCGCCCTTAATAGAAATAAAGGGTTTACGTTCTATATCGGGTAATGAGTTTTTAAGCACACCAAAGTAATTATTAATTACATTTTGTTTAGATGTAATTGGTTCAAAAGGGTGGCTTACCTGCCATTGAACGGTATCAGCAAGCAATGCTTGATTTGGTAATTTTGCAGCGCTGAAGTTTTCAAAAAGTTGTTCTAAAATATTCATTTATTTCACCTTATACAAAATGTTCAAATAACATGAGAGACGCGAAGCTCACTACAAAAAAGCCAAGTAACCAGTAGTTTATTGAGTCAAATTTACCAGGGACCAAATACCAGCCGTTTTCTTTTTCTGGTCGGTTTTGCTCTTTAAATACTTTTAACTGGCCTTTAATTGTGTACTCGTTGTACTCCTCTTGAAAACCATCAAAAGCGATACTCAAAACAATACTAAACACTACACACGTTAGGGCACCAATTGCACAATACCAAGGCCATGCTATATCGGTGTAAAGGGCGCATATTGCAACGGTTACAAACGATACTAATGTGCCAATAAGTAGGCCTTTTTCGGTGGTGTGCTTAGAGAAAAATCCTAGTGCAAACATACCTAGCTGAGCACCTACAAAGTATGAACCTACCTTGGTGAGTATTTCTAAAATAGAGCCTTCGCTGTAAAGGTGATACATAATGGCGGGTACAATGATGATGATTGCCCAGCCAAGGGTAAATAAACGTGTTGCAGCTAAATAATGTGCGTCGTTTTTTTCAGGTGCAAAATACTTTTTGTAAAAGTCGATAGTACTAATTGTTGAAAGCGAATTAAGCGCTGAATCAAGGCTCGACATAGAAGCAGCCATTACTGCTGCAGCTATAATTCCCATTAATCCTGGCAGACCATAGTCGGATGCAAACTGTAAAATAATTAGGTTGTCGTTTTCAAATGTGCGTCCGCCGTAATAGCTGTAAAACAACACGCCCATAAATATAAAGAACAGGTAAATAAAGAATGCAATAAAGCCCATTAGTAAGTACGACTTTTTAGCATCCCCAATATTTTTAGCTGCAAGGGTACGCTGTACCATCATTTGGTTAGTACCATAAACGGTGATGTGATAGAGCGACATTGCTAGTACGCCAGACCAAACGGTGGTGACTTTTGTGAAGTCAAACGAGAAATTAAGAGGGTCTAACTTGCCTTGTGCTTTTAATTCAGTAAGGGTTGAGCTAAATGAGCCATCCATAGAGGTAATAAGTGCATACATAATAATGCCGGCGCCAATAAATAATATTGCCGATTGGATTACATCGGTCCATATTACGGCAGTTATACCTCCAAGCATGGTATATATAAGCGCGATAATAGTGACTAAAAATATGGCGGTAATAACGTTAATATCAACAATAAAGGCAAGTACTAAAGAGGTTGCATAAAGTACGGCGGCTGACCCCATCGTTTGTGAAATAAGCCAGATTGTTGATATTAAAATACGTGCCTTTTTACCAAAACGACGTTCTTGGTATTCGTATATTGAGGCGACACCCGCGTTGTAAAAAAACGGGAAAAACAAACACACAACAGCCACTATAACGAGTGGGTAGTTTAAGTGTATGGCAATAACCGATAAACCTTCTTTGTAAGACCACGCTGGTGCACCTAAAAAAGTAAGCGCACTAACATAGGTTGCCACTACTGATATACCAATAGCCCACCAAGGTGTATTTTTTCGGCCAATATAAAAATCATTAGCACTGCTCACCTTTTTACTTATTACAAACCCAAGTATGAGGTTTGCAATAATGTACCCGATGAGAATGCTCCAATTCAATAATCCAAAATCATTCATAATTAATCCTGTTAGATTAGGTATTACGGGCTAATTAGCCTATTTATACTTTTTATTTTGAATCATCATGAATCACTTTGACTTCGAAGTCAATTGTCATTAGTATTATTTTAAATCGATTTATAACTTAGTATTTACAGGCTTTTAATTACTCTTTAAATAGAATACATTTTAGCAATGCGTATTTATTTGCGGTTTAAGAGTGTTAATTTGATTGCGCAAACAACAAGGGAACATCATGGCAGAAATAATTAATAATAAGCAGTTGGTTCGTCAGTTTCATGCTGCATTAGAAAAAACGCAAGGTAATGATTTAAATGCTGTATTTAAAGAATACTTGGCAGATGATTACAGTTTTAAAGGTGTGCATCCGTTTAATGAATTAAATAATGCCAATGATGTAATTGAGCATGTTTGGCAGCCTTTATTCCACTCTTTTAAAGCACTTCAGCGCCGCGAAGATATTTTTATTGCAGGGCAAAGCGAAGCTGATGGCGGCGAGTGGGTAATGAGTATGGGCCACTTTATGGGCTTGTTTGATCGTGACTGGTTAGGTATTGCGCCTTCTCATAAATTGGCGACAATTCGCTACGCTGAATTTAACTGTGTTAAAGACGGTAAAATTATTCAAACTGGTTTTTTTGTCGATATTATTGGGGTTATGCTGCAAGTAGGCTTAAACCCGTTACCGCTCTCTACAGGGCAGTATTTTACATACCCAGGACCACGTACACACGATGGCGTGCGATTAGGTAAGGGTAGCGATGAGCAAGGTACGCGAACAATGAACTTGGTTAATCAGATGATTGATAACCTAACCGCGCTTAATCAAAGCGGTATAAATACTTGCCCACCCGAAGTGCTTGCAAAAACATGGGACGAGAACATGGTTTGGTATGGCCCTGCGGGGATTGGCGCTACATATACAATTGAGCGTTATCAGCAACAACATATGTATCCGTTTAGGGAAGGGTTAACGGGTAAAGTATTTAATGGCCATATTTGCCGGTTTGCTGAAGATGAGTATGCATGCTTTTTTGGTTGGCCAAACTTAACAAATACCGCCATTGGTGGCTTTTTAGGATTACCTGGAGCTAATACTCCTGCCGATATGCGCGTGGTTGATGTATATCATCGTGAAGGTGACAAATTAGTTGAAAACTGGGTAATCATTGACTTACCGTATTGGTTAAAACAACAAGGTTTAGATATTTTAAAACGCACGCAAAGTATTGCAAACCCGAGCACTTAATTTTTTCAAGTTATAAAAAGCTCTGTAATGACAGAGCTTTTTATAACGGTTATATAAAAGGCTACGGAGCAAAGCTTAAGTAGCGCGCTTTAGTTAGTTCTTTCATTCGGGCAAATATATCTACGCCAATTTGATTGTACACATCGAGTATATCTATCAGCACCCAGTTTTCACGAATTAAATTGTTTTCGGCTCGCCAAAAGTCGAGGCTACGCATAGTTATTTGCTGATTTGCGGGTGCAATACCTAACCAACCACCGTTACTAATAGTCATGCTCATACCTGGCCATGCAGTAAAGCCTACGTAGTTTTCATCGGCAAATAAATAACCTTTATTAGCATCGCCTACACGATTGGGGAGGGCATTTAAAAACGGGATTTGATGCCAATTTCTAAAGCCTTTTATACCGCGTGCAGTGCCTATTGTGCTTGGTCCATACCAGCTACAATGCGGATGCCAAAATTGATCTAGCTTCATGGCTTCAATGCCACCTTTAGCATAAAATCCAAGATGCTCACACATATCGCCCACAAGCTTTAAACTTTGCGCAGCTTGTTCGCTATTATAAGGACGGGTGATTAACCCATCCTGTGTGGCAGGCCCTGGGACATGCCACTCTTTCCCTAAACTTGGAGACAGTGGCCATACGTTTGCTTGCATCATTACTTCGGGAATATCCCAAATAGTTTGTAATTCCACCACTTTATTATTTTTAATGCGATAGAACTCATGAAAACGCATGCTTACTTGATGCCCTGTGGGTGGAATGCCTAGCCATGGTTTTTCAAATGAGCCAGTATAGTATCCACAGCAGCCAACCCAATCAGAGTCGTTTATTGAGCTACCCGCCATTACAATGGTATCGCGGCGTTCAAGGCCTACAAATGCATTGCTAAGGGGGTTATAAACATCTTCAATTAGTGCATTAGGGTTTGCAAGTGTTTCAAACGGGTAACAAAGTTGTATTAACGCGTCATCAGCAAATAAGTTTGTCACTTCTTTTTTGAGCGTGTTTATATCAAAGTTATAAAGTGCATTTCTAAATTTTTTAAGTAACTCTTTATTTTTATTATGAATACTCATATTTTTGATTCACTTGTAGCTGATTCAAAGTCTGCACGTAATTGCTTAGCACCACTTAGTAAAAAGCTATGATCAGAGCCTAATAAATAAAAGCTTACGCCTAACGACTGCCAATGACTGAGCTCACTTAAATTACCAACAAACATGCCACAGCATTTATTATATTTTGCTGCTGCGTTAGCTATTTTAGTAACAGCATCAATAACAACAGGGGCGCTCGGGTTGGTTTCACCGAGGGAAATAGTTAAGTCCATTCGGCCTATAAAAATACAATCTATTTCGTCTATTTGGCACAATTCATCGATGCTCTTAAGCGCATCGGCATCCTCTATTTGAGCAATAATGCAGGTAGATGATTTGTTGGCTGCTAAGTTATCGGTTAATGCATGTGTAGTGTAGCCTGCAAAGCGGCTTGAACCTGCGTAACCTCTACCATTATTACCATAAAAACAGTTTTTGATAATCGCTTTTGCTTGCGCTGGCGTCTTAATATGAGGTAGTACTAAGCCGTCAGCACCGATATCTAAACTGCTCAGTATAGTGGCGTGATCAGTATTACTTACGCGAATAAGGGTCGGCATGTTTTTCGTACGCGCTGCCATAATACAGCTGTCTAAATCGCCTCGATCAAACGGGGCATGCTCTGCATCAAGGCACAGTACATCGAGGCTGGTGTGGGCAAGTACTTCGGTATTATGATAATGAGTACTTTTAATAAAAGTGCCTAATAGTAGCTCTTTATTGTTTAACTTTTGTTTTAAATTCATAATATTGACTCCAACCAATCTAAGAGTAGTGCGTTTAGGGTGTTACTTCTTTCAAGCGGTACGAAATGTCCACAATTACCTAATAAAATAAGATCGCTATTAGGGCAGGCTTTATGCATTGTTTTTTGAATAGTGCTTGGACATAGAACGTCATGCTCACCACCAACAAAGAGTAATTTTTTATTGGTTTTTTCAATAACGTTTAAGGTATCTTCGCGCGTTGCAAGTGCATTTAATTGTGCACTAAAAGCATTAAGGCCAAGCTCATTTGCCATTTTTAATACAAGCTTATTGTGCTCTGAGTTTGGCTGGTGAAAATAATGCGGTATAAAGTCGTGTTTTAGCACATCAGCAGTGCTAGTTGCTTGTGCCCGCTTTATTTGCTTTTGCCTAATAGATGGACGTTCTGGTTTATCTGCCAAACTATTGCTGGAAATTAAACACAGTGACTGTATAAGCTCAGGATCTGATTTTAAAAGTGCAAGAGCAACAATGCCACCCATTGAAAAACCAATAAAAGGGGCAGGCTTTAGAGCTATAGTTTTAGTAAGCTCAGCCATTTGTGCAATGCTTGTTTGCTCTGTAAAGGGAATAACGTGAGGAGTATAACCCGCATTTTGCAGAGCAATTATTTGCGCTTCAAACATACGGTGGTTACATAAAGTACCAGGTAAAATATAAACAGGATTTTTGGCCACAAAAATTCCTTAACTTAACGTGTTTTAATAGAGTTCCCTGTTATCAATGAACCAGTGAAAACTCGTGCTTCAGCAGCTGCTTGAGGGTTTTCAATACGTTCCATGAGTATATCTACAGCGGCTTTAGTTAGCTGTTTCATAGGTTGTTGTATTGTGGTTATTTGATAGTTGTACCAAGACGCAGCACTAATACCATCAAACCCTACCACCGACACATCGTCGGGTACGCTTAAGTTTAAGTTTTGTTTGATTTCATCAATTACGCCAATGGCCATTACATCATTACTGCAAATAATGGCATCAGGTAGGGGGTTTGTTTTTAACCAATCTTCTAATGCACTTCGTGCTGATTTATAGCCATAATCACCATAAATAACAGGCGTATTTTGGATACCTAAAGTGTGTAAATAATTTTGAGCTATTTCGCGGCGCTCGTTAGCAACGTCAGAATCTTCTGGGCCAGCAATAATTAAATACGACTTATGGTTAGATTGGTGTAATAAATCAATTAGCTGTTTAATGCCTTTATCGTGATTACAGCAAACTGTGTTTGCATTCGATTCAGGCACATTACGGTTATAAAGCACAATCGGTGTGCTGTGCTTGGCAAATAAATCTAAGCTTTTACTATCAAAGTGAGCCGCTAGAGCAATTACGCCATCAACCTGAAAGGTCCAAATGTTTTCGAGTAATTCGTCTAGTTCGTCTGCGTCATCAAGAGTAAAGAGCAGCACTCGTTTATTATTAAGTGCCAACTCTTTATTAAGCTCAGAGAGTACCTCAGGGTAGTTCAAGTTTGCTCGCGATGACAAAATAACCGCGACCATACCAGACTGTTTAGTGATCAACATACGGGCAATGGCATTAGGGCGATAGCCCATTTCATTGGCTGTTGCGACTACCTTTTCGCGGGTTTTTTTAGACACGCTAAATCCGGGTCTAAATACACGCGATACCGCCGATTGTGATACACCCGCTTCGCGGGCTACATCATATGAGGTGACTCGTTTTTGCTTTGACAATGATTTATTTCCTATATCGTCTTACTCGTATGTCTGCTTGTTCTTTGTGGCCAGCGAACCCTTCTGCAGCACATAAACGTGAACAATACTCACCAACAACAACCGAGGCTTCTTCTGTTACTCGTTGGAAAGTACATGTTTTTATGAATTTTCCTACCCATAGCCCACCAGTATAACGCGCTGCTTTACCTGTGGGTAGTGTATGGTTTGTACCAATACATTTATCGCCATAAGAAACGTTGGTTTGCGGCCCTAGGAACAATGCCCCATAGTTTTGCATGTTTTCTTTAAAGTAGTCGGTATTGCGAGTCATTACTTGTACGTGTTCAAATGCAAGATCGTTAGCAACGTCAATCATTTCCTCGTAGGTATCACATACAATAACTTCGCCATGATCTTTCCATGCCACACTTGCAATATCAGCAGTAGGTAATATGGTAAGTTGCCTCTCTACTTCAGCCATTGTATCAATTGCTAATTGCTCAGAGTTAGTTAGTAAAATAGCGGGAGAAGTAGGACCGTGCTCTGCTTGGCCTAGTAAATCGGCAGCACATAGTTCGCCATCTACACTGTCATCAGCAATAACGAGTGTTTCGGTAGGACCTGCAAATAAATCGATACCAACTCGGCCAAATAACTGTCGTTTAGCCTCGGCTACAAAGGCGTTACCAGGTCCTACAATCATATCTACTGGGGCAATAGTTTGTGTTCCAATAGCCATTGCGGCAACGGCTTGTACACCACCGAGGCAGTAAATTTCATCTGCGCCTGCCATGTCCATTGCAACCACAATTTCTGGTGATGGCTTGCCATTAAAAGGCGGAGCCATAGCTATAACACGTTTAACACCGGCTACTTTAGCCGTTAATACACTCATATGAGCAGATGCTAGTAGTGGATATTTTCCACCTGGTACGTAACAACCTACGCTGTCCATTGCTAAATGTTTATGACCAAGCGTAACGCCAGGTAGCGTCTCTACTTCAACGTCTTTCATTGAGTCGCGTTGAATTTGAGCAAAATTACGGACTTGGCTTTGTGCCCATTTTATATCGTTGATTAATTGATCATCAAGCTGTGCGTAACATGCTTTAATTTCGTCAGCAGAAAGTTTGAAAGACTTCGGAGTCCACTTGTCGAATTTTTCAGAATATTCACGAATTGCTGCATCACCTTCAGATTCAACGCGCGTTAAAATATTTTCTACAATATCTCTTACTGACTGATTTTGTTCTTTTTTTGAGTCATCAGGCTGACCTTTTTTTAAATGCTTTATCATTTTTTATATCCTTAGTGATTAGTTTTTTTATACACTGTTGATGAGACGTACTGGTTAAATAATGTCTTGCATCTGGGGGTACTCTAATTAATAATGACTTCGAATGCAATATAGATTTTAGGTGAACAAATGGGATTTGATAAAACTCTTTTACTTGGTAAAACCATTTTGATAACGGGTGCAGGTAAAGGGATTGGTAAATCATGCGTACAAAAGTGTGTAGATGCGGGTGCAAATATAATTGCTGTGGCGCGTACAAAACACGATTTGGAGCAGCTCAAGCAATATGCTCCTTCGCAAATAGAAATCTGGCCGCTTGATATAAACAGTGATGCTTTTTATGAGCGTTTACGCGGACTTTCTAAATTAGACGGTTTACTTAACAACGCAGGTATTAACCGTGTTGCGCCAATGCTTGAGCAAACCGATGAGAACATTGACGATGTTATTGCGATGAATATTCGCAGTGTTTATCGAATAAGCCAAGCGGCATTACCGGCCTTAATCAACTCTGGTGCCGGTGCTGTGGTTAATATGTCATCGCAAATGGGATTTGTAGGCTCGCCTAATCGCACTTTGTATTGCATGAGTAAACATGCAGTAGAGGGGTTAACAAAGGCGCTGGCAGTTGAACTTGCAACGCAAAATGTACGTGTTAATACCGTTGCTCCTACGTTTGTTGAAACCCCAATGACTAAGCCCATGCTTGAAAATCCCGATTTCAAAAAATTTGTTTATGACATGATCCCAATGAAAAAAATTGCTCAAACGGATGATGTCGCAAATGCTTGTGTATTTTTACTGAGTGAACTGTCAGCAATGATCACAGGAACAAGTATAAAAATTGATGGCGGCTGGACCGCTCAGTAATTAATTTAGGAGAGAATAATGAGTTTATTTGCAGATCGCTTAGTACGATACGATGATTTAATTCCGTGTAAGAACGCCTTTATTGATACGCGATCGCTTGGTAGTGATCAAAAAGAAAATTTTACTATTATAGGTCCAGGTGTTGCAGAGAACCCTAATCAGCATGTGCATATTTCCATACCTCATGGGTTTAATATTGGTGGTGCTCGTCAACCTGCTGGATGCTTAAACTCGCAGCATAGCCACTTAACAGAAGAAATATTTGTTGTACACAGTGGCACATGGGCATTTTATACCGGTGTAGGTGGTAAAGATGCCAGGGTAATTTTAAATGAAGGCGATATTATTTCGATTCCTTTAGATATTTTTAGAGGATTTGAAAACGTAGGTGATGGTATAGGTTACTTGTATGCAGTACTTGGCAGTGACGATCCTGGCAGAGTGCTTTGGGCTCCACAAGTATTTGATATGGCAAAAGAGTTCGGTCTTATTTTGCTAGAAAATGGCAGCTTAGTAGACACAACGCTCAATGAGAAAATCCCAGATGGGGTAAAACCAATGGCTGTTACAAGTAGTGATCAAATAGCGCAGCACCGAGTAATAACAGACGAAGAGCTTGCGCAAACAGTGGTCAAGGCACGAGATTTTAATTGGAACAAGCACTCTTACTTAAGCCAATCCGAAGGTGTTTACGAAGCACCGTTAGTTGGTAATTTAAATGCTGATACGCTTATTCAAACGCAATTAAATTGGGCGCATGGATTTAATATATCAGCGTTAAAACTACAGCCAAATGCAAAAATAGCAAAACACATTCGTTTTGAAGAAGAGGTTATTTTTGTTCATCAAGGTAGTTTAACCATTGATTTAGGCGATGAAGTACTAACGCTTACTCAAGGTGATACATTTTCAGTCCCTATTGAACATAGCCGAGCGCTTAGTAATGAAGCGCAAGGTGATTGCATTATGTATATCACTCGCAGAAATGATGCGCCAAAAGATCCGCAATTTATTTAAACTCTAATGCCATATGTAATTTAAAGCACTTAGCTTGTTTTAGCTAAGTGCTTCTTTCGTGGTAAGAAACCAGTAACCAGCATAGTGCCTACAATTACAAATAGTGCGCCTAGTAATGTATTTGGCCCTATTTGCTCATCTAAAAATAAATGCCCCCAAAATATGCCAAATAATGGAATTAAAAAGGTGACAGTGAGTGCTGAAGTTGGGCCTATATCGTCAATAAGTTTAAAAAATAATATATACGCAAGGGCGGTACATACTACGCCCAGTACTAATACACCTAGCATAATGTTGGTGCTTGGTATTTCTCGTATTGGCATAAATAAGATAAGCGGTAATACCATAAAGCTCGAAGCCCACATTGAGCCATGGGCGTTATCGAATGGGACCAGTTTAGGCGCGTTTTTAGTGTAATGCGATGCAATGGCATAGCAAAGTGAAGCACTCAATGCTGCTATTATAGCCATTATAGATTGGCTATTTAATACAAAATGATTTTGCCCAACGAGTATTGCAACGCCTATTAAGCCAAGTAGTAAACCAAGCACCATACTTTTATTGGGCTTTGTTTTCGTCCATAAAATTCCAACGACAACACCCCATATTGGTGTTGTCGAATTTAAAATTGAGAGTGTGGATGCGCTAATAGTTTGAGCTGCGTAAGCAAAAAATAAAAACGGAAGAGCAGAATTAAACGCGCCTATAATAAAAAAGTGTTTTTTATGTTGGATAAACGCTAAGCGGCGTTTTAAATACAAAGCAACAATAAATAAAGTAACTGCAGCAAAGCCTACTCTAAGCTCAATTAATACCGCAGGCCCCAAGCTATTTGCTGCCATTCGCATAAATAAAAAAGAAGCGCCCCAAATAGCGGCCAGAAAAAATAATCGCAGTAAGCTTGCTAAGGTCATGATAGTATTTTAATTAAGCTGATTGGTTTTTAGAATAACAGGGTTTATAAAAAGTGTAAGCCATATTCGGAACTGGCATATAAAAATAATAAATTAAGGATAAGAATGAAAACGTTCTCAGTAGTTTCTATGGTATTTATCACTTTTTTGGGTGGATGTAATTCAAGCTCAATCAACCTTTACAGTGATACCACCATGAAAAAGAATGAATACAATGGTATTAAAGCGTATCGAAAAGGACAGTTTGAGGCCGCTTTCAATTATTTAAAAGAGCCTGCTGGGCTAGGCTATAAAAGCGCACAATACACGTTGGCGTTTATGTTTTTGAAAGGCCAATACTTGGAGCAATCTACTAAACTAGGGATGGGCTGGCTAGGCGTTGCAAAAGAAGCGGGGGTTGAAAATTGGTCTGCGCAATACGATGTATTTTACAGTGCAGCGATTGTGCAGCAAAAACAAGAAATAGACGAAATAGTTGCGTTGTATATAACGCAATTTGGCGTTAAAGCACAAAATATGACCTGTCGTCGTTCAACTTCGCCTAGGCGCACATTTGGTGAAGTTAAAATTGATTGCACTAAGCACGAAGGTATCGTTACCGAGTACGACATACAAATAATAGAATAGAGTTACGGCTTTTCTAGCTTTTTTTCAAAGTCGCTTTTAACAATATCGAGTGCTTTTAAGACCTCTTCTGGAGCAACATCGTGTTGCTCTAGTATCATAATTAAATCTACTGCAAGTTTAATATGTGTAGGGGCTTGATCAAGTGGGTTGGTCATTTAACTCTTTCTTTTTTGATATTTGACTAATGGCGACATTTATTGCTGTTTGCACACGCTGTTCCATATGTATGCGTTCTGATTGCGGTAAATAAAACGCCATATCTACATCGTAGCGAATATATCGTGGCGGGAGCTGATTTAGTACCGTACAACAAAAGTCAGCCATTACATCTTCACCATATTTTTCATCAAGTTTAAGTTTGATGATTTCTTCAACTACAATCTTTTCGTAATAGTTGTGTATATCTTCGTGTAATCGCATATTCCCACCGCTTTAAAATAATCCGTTTAACTGAGTCTATACTAAGGCTTACTATAAATCGATAGCGGCTTTAAATAGTTG
Organism: Pseudoalteromonas sp. c7(2019); assembly: GCF_011378625.1. NCBI lineage: Bacteria > Pseudomonadati > Pseudomonadota > Gammaproteobacteria > Alteromonadales > Pseudoalteromonadaceae > Pseudoalteromonas > Pseudoalteromonas sp. c7(2019). The sequence continues at coordinate 117,580 of NZ_WTKS01000009.1, forward strand.
TTTATGAACATTAATTAGTGAACTCAAATTACGCTGATAACCGCCGCCTAAAGCGCACATTAGTGGGATTTGATGTTGCTTACAGAAGTTGAGAACAAACAAGTCGCGCTCATATACGCCATTGAGCGATATATTAAACAAGCCTAACTCGTCTTTAGTGTAAATATCAACGCCTGCATTATACAAAATCATATCAGGGTTATGTATGCGCACGCAAAAATCGAGTGCTTGCTTTAATGTAGCAAGGTACTCATCGTCGGCTGTTTTAGCGGGCAATGCAAAGTCGTAAGTGGACTCTTGCTTATTACGAGGAAAATTTTGTTCACAATGAATTGAGCAGGTAATAATTTGGTTATGGTTTTGAGTGATTTGTGCTGTGCCATCGCCTTGGTGTACGTCGCAATCAAAAATTAAAACAGTGTCGGCTTGCTCTGTATTTATTAAATGTGCTGCTGCAATAGCTAAATCATTAAAAATACAAAAGCCACTGCCAAAATCACTATGAGAATGATGATAACCACCGCTTAAATTGAAGGTTAGATCGTGACTAAAAGCCGCTTCAGCAGCTTGAATACTCCCGCCAATAGATAAAAGAGTACGCTCTACAAGTTGTTGCGAATAGGGAAATCCCATCTTTTTAATTGCTTTATCACCTAGAGTCCCATTTAAAAAGTCATCTATATAACGTTGGCTATGACATAGCGCAAGTTGAGATACGGTTACTTTTTTAGGCTCTTGAAAGTGAATAGCCGAAACACCTAGATTTTCTATTTCGGTTGTAAGTAACTTATACTTTTGAATAGGGAATCGATGACGTTCTGCAAGGATAAGGTCTGAATACAATGGATGATAATAAAGCTGCATAGTAAAGTGCGGCTTAACGCAGCTGCTGTTTTTCTACTTGTTGTATTTTATCCTCAGTGGCAGAAATTGCTTTTCTGCAGCGGCCTAATCGAGCGTGTGTGCTTAATATTTCAAGGTTAAGCTTTTGTGCTTTAGCTGGCGAGGCTTTATCCATTTGCATTTTACGCTCTTCAATCATGAGCACTAAACGGCGTTCAAACTCATGGTTTTGTTTTAATTCGTCGTAAAGCTCGTGCGATGATTGCATTATTTTTTGTACCGCTTGCTTATAAACGGTTTGCTTAGGGCGTGGTTTATAATGGCTTTTGTTTTCTTTAACCCAAATAGGCGTTGATTTAATAACGTTGAATACAGCTTGTACCTGAGCTCCTATACGTTCAAGCGCGTAGGTATAAGCATGGCGATGCTCACTTGGCGGTAATCTTGACACTTCGTCTTCTATTTCTATTACGTAATCGACTAGGTTCATGCTTTTTGTACTAAAAACTGCGCGGTCAAACAAGCTAGGTTGCGCTTGCATGTAACGATTTTTAGAAAAAAGTTTAGCTTTATCAAATTGCTCAGCTTGTTGTTTTAGCGTTGCAACTTGTTGGCGTAGTTTATCTAAAGCCATTGAATGCATATTAAAAGTAAGCCTCGTAAATTAGTTTTAAAGCTAAAAGTATAACCATAGTATTAAATACAGGGCGAATAAATTTGCTACCAAAACGTATTGCCGAATGTGCTCCAAACCATGCGCCTAGCATAATAAAAAAGCCCATTGTTATGCCAAGTAAAAAGTTTACATGGCCGAGTGCTACAAAGGTGATGAGCGATATAAAATTAGAAACAAAGTTCATTGAACGCGCTAAACCACAATTGAGTAGCAAGTTCATTTTATAAAGCATGCCATTAGAAGCGGTCCAAAATGTCCCCGTACCTGGGCCTGCTAAACCATCAAAAAAGCCTAATGCTAAACCCTGTAACCATTGTTTTATTTTCATCGCTTTGTTTAGTTTAGGGAGTTCATCGCCTTCTGTGGTACTTAAATTACCAAATAAGCTATAAGCGGCAACTAAAATAATAATAATGGGGAGTAGTTTGTTTAAAAAATCGATACTTAAATGATCAACAATAACAGTACCTATCAATGCACCTATTGCGGTAGCAATAATAGAGGCAGCCCAAAACTTTGGACTAAATAAGTTCTTTTTATAATAAGTATAGCTTGCCGTTAACGAGCCAAAACTTGCTGCTAGTTTATTGGTGCCTAGTGTTAAATGCGGAGGTAAGCCTGCAGTTAATAAAGCGGGCACAGTTAACATGCCACCGCCACCGGCGATAGCGTCTATAAAACCTGCGGCAAGTGCAACAGCACATAAAACAGCCCAGGTTGTTGGATCGAGTGCGAGTTCAAACATTAATAATCTATTTGTCTTTTAAAAGGTGGTAGGGTGTCGAGCATGGCTTTACCGTATCGCTTAGTTACTAAGCGTCTATCGAGAATAGTAATACAGCCTTCATCACTCTCTTTTCGCAGCAGTCTACCACAGCTTTGTACCAATTTCTTTGCGGCGTCTGGCACGGTAATCGTTAAAAACGGGTTACCACCTTTGCTTTGTACAAATTCTGCTTGCGCTTCTTCTATCGGCGAAGTAGGTACAGCAAACGGAATTTTAGTAATTATTAAGTTCTCTAAATATTTCCCTGGTAAATCAAGACCTTCTGAAAGGCTTTGTGTTCCAAATAAAATACTGCCTTTGCCTTCGTCTACATTTTTAGTGTGTAATTTAAGCAACGCTTCTCGCGACATCTCACCTTGTACTAATAAGTTAAAACCTTTTGTTCTAAGAAACTTTGTTACGTGGTCCATTTGCCAGTAAGAAGCGAATAGTACAAGGTTCGCTTTTTTATCATTTAGGTACTCTGGTAAAGTTTTAGCTAGGTGATCACTAAAGTCTTTATCGGTAGGTTCTACTTTAGATACCGGAATACGTAAAGTGGCTTGTTTGGGGTAATCAAAAGGAGAAGGTACTTTAATAAATTTAACGCCTTCTTCTTTAGCAAGTCCTGTTTCGTAAGCAAAGTGATCGAACGAGCCCAGTGCACTTAATGTAGCAGAGCACAAAACAGCGCCCGCGCATTCTCGCCACAATTTATCTTTTAAGTAATAACCGACCTCGATAGGGCAGTCGCTTAATAAGTGGTCGTGATGGCTTTTGTATTCAAGGCGTTTTATCCACCGTGCATGAGGAGCACCTTCGCCTTTTTTTGCGTAACTAAACCATAGTTTGTTTAGTTGCTCTAACCGATTTATGTATTGACCGCTTTCGCCTAGTATTGGGTCGGCAACGTAAGGTTTTATGTCGCCATCACTTACATCTTGGGTAAGGGTGTCGTGCATTTTGTTTAAACAGCGCAGCGCATCTTGCGTGGCTTCGCTTATGTCTTTTGCTTTACTGTGCAGTGACTCTGGAATTTCACCGTGTTCAAAGCGATAAGTATCGTCTTTTGAGTATTCAAAGTCGGCATTATCAAGAATATCGCGAACTACTTTTAAATCTTTATTCGCGTCATTAATGCTGTCGCAAAGTTTAAAGTTTTGCCCAATAGCTCTTTGCCCCACTAAAACCTTCGCCATTTTCCCGCTAAACTTGGTGAGCTTATCAAGCCATTCTATCGTGCCTTTGATTGTTGCTGCGGCCGATGAAAAATCGCGTGTTATATGTGCTAAATGGTGCGCTTCATCAATTACATAAATGGTGTTGTCGGGCTCTGGTAAAATTTTACCACCGCCTAGGTCTAAATCGGCAAGTAATAAAGAGTGGTTAATTACCAGCACATCCATTTGCATTAATTGATTACGAGCAAGCTGAAACGGACACGTTTGATGGGCCTTCATTTGGCGTTGGCATGAATGTTTATCGCACGCTATTAAGTTCCACACTCTATCTGGTACAGTATCGGCCCAACTGTCTCTATCGCCTTGCCATTTTTTATTCACATAGGCGTTATATAGCTCATTCAAACACTTGGTTTCCATTGCGCTCAATGGTGAAATAAGCGTTGGCATAAAGTCCATTTGTGTTTGGCTATCGCCGTTTACAGCATTATGTAATTTGTGGGCACAAATATAACGATGGCGACCTTTTACTAAATCAAATTTAAAGTCGAGGCCTGAATGCTTTTTAAAAAATGGGAGTTCTTTTGCTATTAATTGTTCTTGCAGTGCAACGGTTGCGGTAGAAATAACTAGCTTCTTTTTTTGCGCCAAGGCAAGAGGCAATGCGCCTAAACAATAGGCAAGAGACTTACCGGTACCGGTGCCTGCTTCAATTACGCAAATACGCTGCTTTTTATGGTATTCGCCAGCAAGCGTTTTTGCTATTTCGGCTACAAGGTAGTTTTGACTGCTACGAGGGCGATAATCGTTTAGGTTGCTAGCCACATGCTGGTGTACTTGCCTAATTGTTTTTTTTAGTGAGTCAGAAAGCATGGGATGATTTACCTAAAGTATGTATATAATTACAGTGCTATGGATTTTAGAGTTATAAGAGTGTAACTACAAGAAGTGATGAGATTAATTTAGCAAATAAAGTATCTGAGTGTTTATTTAGGTTGAATGTATGGCTTTAAAGCATTTTGAATTAAGTAAAAACTTACATATATATGAATAAGGTTTAGTAATAATGTACTTAACAGCCGGTTTTATTGTTTCTTCTCATGCTTATGATACTGCTAACGGCATCTGCTACGAAGCGTGGTTTTGTAGTGATAAAGGGCCTATAAAAACAGTATCAGCTAACGAAAATGCGCTGTTTTTTATCAAAAGTAAAGATGCTGAAATAGTGCATAAAATATTAGCAGCTGAGTCACTTATCTTTAATATTAAAAGTCTTGAGTTAAAAAACTTTCAGCAAGAAGATATGTCGGCCTGTTACTTCAAATCACTAAAGCATTTTTATTCTGCTGCTAAAGCTTTAAAGCAACGTGGAGTTGTATTATTTGAAGAAGATATTCGACCAATAGAGCGCTATTTAATGGAGCGCTTTATAAAAGGAGGTGCTTGGGTAACGGGTAATGTTTTTTATCAAAATGGTTATACATTAGTAACAGAGGCAAAATTAAAAGCAAATGATGAGTATTCCCCAACTCTTAATAAGCTGTCGTTAGACATTGAATGTAACGAAAGTGGCGTTTTGTTTTCTGTTGGACTTGTGGGCTGTAATTTAGACTGTGTTTTAATGATTGGCGAGCCAGATAGAGAAGCTGAAAACCTAGAGTTTGATATTATTTGGTGTGTAGATGAGGCTGAGCTCTTAAAGGGATTGGAGCATTTTATTAAGCTTAGCGATCCTGATGTCATAATTGGCTGGAATGTAATTGAGTTCGATTTTTCGGTTATTCATGAAAGAGCTGAAGCACTAGGCATTAAGTTATTACTGGGTAGGGGAGATCAACCTTTATATGTTCGCAAAGGACACTTTACTCGAGTATCGATCCCTGGGCGATGTGTGGTTGATGGAATAGACACTTTAAAAAATGGTACATATAGCTTTGAGAGTTTTTCTTTAGCTAATGTTTCAAATCAAGTGTTGGGTGAGTCCAAATTAATCGACACGGCTAATAGTCTACAGGAAATTATTAGGCAATTTAATGAAGATAAGCTTTCTTTAGCAAAATATAATCGACAAGATTGTATTTTGGTAAATAAAATTTTTGATAAATTAAAGCTACTCGATTTTTCTATTATAAGAACAAAGCTCACAGGATTAGAGCTTGAAAAAAAGGGCGGCTCTGTCGCTGCTTTTATTAATATGTATTTACCACTACTGCATCGCAGCGGTTATGTTGCCCCTAATATGGGCGATCATGGACTTACATTTGAAAGCCCAGGCGGTTATGTAATGGAGTCTATTCCTGGGCTTTATAAAAATGTCATTGTTCTAGATTTTAAAAGCTTGTACCCCAGTATTATGCAAACTTTCTACATTGATCCACTCGGACTGATAGAAGGTTTAAAAAATCCAAACCAAAGTGTGCAGGGTTTTAATGAAGCCCTATTCTCGCGAGACAAGCATCACTTACCTTTACTTGTTAAAAGCTTAGCGTCCCAAAGGCAGCTCGCCAAAGACAATCAAGATCAAATGCTTTCTCAAGCAATAAAAATAATAATGAATAGCTTATATGGTGTTTTAGGCTCAAAAGGGTGCAGGTTTTACGACCCCAGGTTATCTAGCTCTATTACGTTAAGAGGGCACGAAATAATGCTACAAACTAAAAAATGGATAGAAGAGCTTGGTTATAGCGTTATTTATGGTGATACCGATTCTACATTTATTAAGTTGGATGATGATTTAACCCACGACGAGTGTAATGAAATTGGTGTGTTTTTAGCTAAAAAGATAACTACAGATTGGATTAACGAGATTAAACAAACGCACAACTTAACAAGTCATTTAGAAATAGAATTTGAATCTCTTTATAGCCCTTTCTTTTTGCCAACCATAAGGGGAAAGCTAGTTGGCTCTAAAAAGCGCTATGTCGGTAAATTAATTAAACCAAACGAATCAAAACTAGTATTTAAAGGATTAGAAACAGTAAGAAGTGATTGGACTAAACTTGCTCAACAATTCCAGTTCGACCTATTTACTAGTCTTTTTGATGGAAATTTAAATATAAATGACCTTGTTAAAGACTATACAACAAAGTTATACCAAGGTGATTTTGATCATTTACTCATTTTTAAAAAGAGATTAGGTCAAAACTTAATCGATTATAAGAAAAATATCCCCCCTCATGTTCAAGCAGTTAAAAAACACCAGAAAAAAAATAGCGAATTTACGGTTAATAGAGGTGAATTTGTTACATTCGTTTACACAACTGCTGGAGTTGAGCTGTATCAAGGCTTTCATAGCTATGACTATGCAATTTATGTAGAAAAACAGATTGTACCATTAATTGAAATGGTTGATCTTGTTTCGCACTCAAGTGTTTCTTTTGGGTTAAATTTACAAGAGAAACTTTTTTAATAACACCATAAATGGCAACATATCTGTGTTTTCATACTGTCCACATCTTATTTATTCTAGTTTATTGCGATTTTAATTATTATATTCGCAAATATTTCTTTTTCCGCAAAGGTTTGTTAACTTTTTGTTGGCTTTTTGATGATTTTTGTTTATTATTTGCTTTAGTTACTGTTAATCTTATGTAACTAAAATAATTAAATAATGATTGCTACTATAAAGTAGTGACACCAGGGAGAATCAAATGTTAAACAATCAAGTAGCTAAAGCAGTGCGTGTCGCACTTGCATTTGGTGCAGCTTCAACAGCTGTATTTTCAGGTAATACAATGGCAGCCGAAGGCGCCGATAAAGTAGAAAGAATTGAAGTAACTGGTTCACGTATCAAAAGAACTGATATGGAAGGTGCGAATCCAGTACAAATATTAACACGCGATGACCTAATTGCTTCAGGTATTGGTAACGTAGGTGACATTCTTCAAGAAATTCCTTCAGTTGCTGGTGCGGGTACTAATGCTTCTGTTAATAATGGTGGTTCAGGCGCGGTGCGTGTATCTTTACGCGGTTTGGGTTCTTCAAGAACGCTAGTATTATTAAATGGCCGTAGAATGGTTGCGTCGGGTAGCGGTGCAAACTCTTCTGTAGATTTAAGTACAATCCCTACAGCAATTATCAAGCGAGTTGAAATTCTAAAAGACGGTGCTTCTGCAATTTACGGTTCAGATGCTATTGGCGGTGTAGTTAACGTTATTACACGTGATGATTTTGAAGGTTTTGAAGCTACAGCAAGTTACGATGCTTCGACACATGGCGGTGATGGCGAAACTAAAAGCTACGATTTTACTGTAGGTTTAACAAGCGATAAAGGCAGCGTGGTAGCTAGTGCATATTACGTTCAGCAGGGTTCTCAGTCTTCTGGTGATAGAGACTGGTCTAAATTTTCTTTAGACATGGATCATACAGGTGAGCTTTCTAAAGGTGGTTCTTCAGCTCCACCATGGGGTCGTTACAACGGTATTGATGGTTCAGTAGCTGGTGAAGATTGTTCTTCTTTTACTCACGGTGCAGCTAATGGTCCTGGTCAATCAGATCCAAGCGATTTTTCTAATCCAACTGGTTATGATTGTTGGGATTGGGATAAAGATACTTACAACTTTGCGCCTGTAAACTTTCACTTAACTCCGGCTGAGCGATATGGCGTATTTGTTCAGAGTAACTATGAGTTTTCTGATCATGTTCGTTTCTTTTCAGAAGTTAGTTTAAACCGCCGTATTTCAGATACTAAGCTTGCTCCATTACCTCTAGCACCACTTGCGTTCTTTGGTGTGACAAATGCAAATTATTCTGCAGATAACTACTATAACCAACAATTTGGTCCTAAAGACAGAAATGGTGACTCAGTTGAGATTTCTGATTGGCGCCGTCGTATGGTTGAAACTGGTGGTCGAGATACTCAATTTCGCGTAGATACAGTTCGCGCAGTAGTTGGTTTTGAAGGCGATATCAATGACGATTGGGGTTATGAAGTTTCATACATCTTTGGTTCAAGTGATTCTACAACTAAACGAGCTGGTGGCGTAAACTTTGAAAAAGTTTCACAAGCCGTAGGTCCTTCATTCCAAGACGTTGACGGTAGCATTGTATGTGGAACTGTAGATGATCCTATCGCTGGTTGTACATCATTAAATGTATTTGGTATCCCAGGAACTGATACTCAAGTTACTCAAGAAATGTTAGATTTTATTTCGTTTGAAGCTCACGATTTTGGTTCAAACGAACAGCAAATTATTAGTGGTAGTGTGTTTGGTAGTGCATTTGAATTACCAGCAGGTAGTTTAGGTATGGCATTTGGTCTAGAACATCGTGAAGAGAAAGGTGGTGATTTCCCTGATGCACTAATAGCATTAGGAATTACATCTGGATCTAGCCGTCAAGAAACATCAGGCAGCTACACTGTAGATGAGGCTTATGCTGAGTTTAATGTACCGCTATTATATGACGCACCTTTTGCAAAAGTGTTAGAGCTAGATTTAGCAATTCGTTATTCTGATTATGATACTTTTGGCGATACTACAAACCATAAAGTAGGAATTAAATGGTCTCCTATGGACGGCCTTATGTTCCGAGGAACATCATCTACTGCATTTAGAGCACCTTCAACTTCTGATTTATTCTCTGGCGCATCAGATAATAGCCCTGAAGTTTCGGACCCGTGTGCTACTAACCCTACATCATTCTGTATAGCTGACGGCGTACCAGCAGCTGGTTTTGAACCTATTGGTGACCAATTATCTTCTACTCTTGGTGGTAACCCAGAGTTGCAACCAGAAGAAGCTGATATATTTACAGTTGGTGTAGTTTATAGCCCTGAGTTTGTTGATGGTTTATCTTTCACAATCGATTACTGGGATATCGAGCTAGAAAATGCAATTAGCTCTGTAGGCGAGCAGTTAATTTTAAACAAGTGTGCTGAAAGCGGTACATACTGTGATCAAATAACTCGTTATACATCAGGTATTTTAGCTGGTAACTCAAGTGATATTGATAACAGAAACATAAATGTTGGTGGTGTAGAGTCATCTGGTTACGACTTTAATGTTGCTTATACAACTGATACGTCAATTGGTTCATTATCAGCAAGCTTAGATGCAACTTACTATGACGACTACACAATAACTCAAGCCGACGGTTCAACACTTCAAAATGCTGGCTACTACCGCCGAAATAGTGGTGATGGTAACTTCCCTGAGTGGAAAACTAACTTCAATGTATCGTTAGCTCAAGAGAATTGGTCTGCAACTTATGCATTGCGTTACATTGGTGAAGTTGAAGAAAACTTTACAAATATTGACCCTGATGATTTAGCTGATGTTAACTCTTCATTTAGAACTGAAGCCGTTAATATCGGTGGTACTCTTGATTCTTATGATGTTATTAGAACCGTTGACTCACAAGTAATACACAATGTTCGCTTTAGTTACTTCCTTGATAACTACACAGCTACTGTTGGTATTAATAACGTATTTGATGAAGATCCTCCGTATGCAGCAACAGGGTTTAACGATAATACAGACCCTCGTACTTACAATACAACTGGTCGTCATATATTTTTGACTCTTAACGCTAAGTTCTAGAGTTCAGAAAAACAATAATAAAGCGCTAATATTTATAATATTAGCGCTTTTACTTTAAGGGAATAAAATGAAAAAGCTAATCGTAATAATCATTTCAAGTTTACTATTTCTATCTGGTTGTAGTTCACTGAGTGAAGACTCTCTAAGCAGTAATGAAAATATGGTATGCGAAAAAATAGCGGTGACAGGTAGTAATATTAAAAAGCGTACATGCATGTCAAAAGAGTTGGCAGAAGAAATACGCAAAAAAAACCAAGAGGCAATGAGAGAAATTAACAAAAGAGGAAATATTTACCAAGATAGGAACTAATTTTACTACTAAGTTTAATTGCAATACTTTAACTTATGTTTGAAATCTTGATGTGTTAGTACTAATAATAATGCGGACAGGTTATCTATATTAAGTAAACTATTTGCTATTAAACTTACCCCTCCTCCAGGCTACATTATTTCATTGAATTTCGACTATCTGCCAAACCTTGTTAACGTGGTAACTTTGTATTTAGTTGGTGTTTTCTGGTATTTCAATAACGTATGTTTTACAAAAATATTATATATTATTTATCTCTTCGTGAAATTAAGTGCTTGATTTAATGGCAATAAGTTTTTTAAGTGTTTGTCGTGATTTATAATTCATAGCTTATTTATTCTGAGTAACCATAAACTTTAGTTGTTCTATTTCTAGCGATAATCATTGTAGAGGCTCCCGGCAAAAGTATCTGTAAATATGAATATAGAGGGTATCCCGCATTACACTTAATAGGGGGTAACTCTTCTTAAGTACATTCAATATTAACAGTTAAGGCCGTATCAGATACATGTAGCTTATCTGATAATTTTGGATGTTTTAACTTTGATTTATCGGTTAATGTGATACTCAGATGAATGTTACCAAATTAGTAAATAAAGAGATGGTTTCAATATCATTAGAACAAGTATTAAGGAATAATATTGGCCAGTTAATAACCAAATGTTCAAGCACTACCTTCACAATTGAGTTCATAATTTCCTCTCATTAAACAAACACTCATCAGTCGATGCTCTTTTCGAGTATAAAAATGATAATGAACATTTTTACGACATATCAAAGAAAGTTTATTTATGATTTGCAGCTGGCTAGCTCAATAAATCAGGTTAAACACGATGTAGGCCAAATTACAAAATAATATAACCAAACTTATAATCTGACATGTGTACCCAATAGTTCTAAACTGAATTTTTCAAACAAATTAAATGCAGGCAGTAGTAGGTATTTACATAAAAGCCACACAGGTAGCTTGGTTATAATCTGCCTATCCTAAAAAGATCAGGATAAAATTTAAGTGATTACTTCAAAAGGTTTTTTCCACATATCTAAGTTAAAAAACATAAAATTTACAACTCAGATTGCAAAATAAGGAAGGAGTAAGTAATTATGTATGTTTACACATTAATTGGGTCCATTCCTATAATAAATTTTACAAGCATACTATAAGTCATATACTCGAAAAGACTAAAGTAATCGCATATATATCTTATTGTTAAGGTATAAAAGTGAGGTTATCTAATTGATAGTAAGGTTGTTTTTTATTTCACCTTAAATAAAAGAGACACTTTTTTAAACCTGCAGCTTTAGATATTTCTACTAAATATGAATGTTTTTATATATTTTAGTGATGCTTTGTTACAAATCTTTACAAACATTCAAGTTGTTGTTATTAAAGTATTTTATTTTAAGGTGATATAAGCTTTAAATATACACATATTACTTTTTCAATAAAATCAGCTGCTTACTGTTGATTTTATTGTAATGGTGAAAGATACATTTGTTATTTTTACTGGTTTAAAGTTAATAATGTGTTGACCTCTTTGTTTCTCTAGTACTATCATCCGTCACACAATAAAGTCCTACTGTACCTTCATATAGGCATTTTTAGTCTTATTAAGTGGCTTTATTGCGCATTAATTTTAAAAATTAAGCATAAATAATAAAATAGTATTCTAGGGAGAATCAAATGTTAAACAATAAAATTTCAAAGGCAGTTCGCTTAGCGATTGCTTTTGGTACAGCATCAACGGCTGTTTTCGCTGCAAATACAATTGCGGCAGAAGAAGGCGTTGAAAAAGTAGAACGTATAGAGGTTACAGGTTCACGTATTAAGCGTTTTTCAGAGGTTTCACCTACTCCTGTAACTACAATTACTGGCGAAGAGCTATCTAATGCCGGCATCACAAACATCTCAGATTTGTTACAAAAGCTGCCTTCATCTGGCGTAGGCTCTGCACCTACAACAACTACTAACACTATTTTTGGTGCGGGTATAAATACTACAGATCTTCGTCAACTTGGAGAAGGTCGTACTTTAGTACTTGTAAACGGTCGTCGATACGTAGGTGCTTCTGTAGATAATCCTGCGGTAGATTTAAACGGCATTCCGACTGAAATGATTGAACGTATGGATATTGTTCATGGCGGCGCGTCAGCAGTTTACGGTTCAGATGCAATTGCGGGTGTAGTTAATATTATTTTGAAAAAGTCTCAAGATACTATGGACTTCAACTACAAAAAATCTATTACAGAACAAAGTGGTGGTGAAGAAGAGTCTTTTTCATTCACGTTTGGTGGTGAAAGCGATAAAATAAGTTTTATTACGAGCTTATCTTACTCAGAAACAGAACAGCTTGAAGCTCAAGACCGTGACTTTCTTCGTAACCCAGTTTCTGGGATGTTAAACCCTGATAACGTTTCTGACACGGATGGAATTCCACAGAATATTTTAGCTACAGGTGAGTTTGCCGGTTTGCAAACACTAGGCTATTACGATCGCGCAGGTGATGCTTTCTTACCTGATGGCCATGTTGTATTTGGTGATAATGGTGAATTTAGTCCCGTTATAGTTGGTGGTGTAACAAGACCTGCGCCGAATAATCAACTTAGATATTTTGGTGACGGCTTCTCTAATGGTTACAAATTTATTGAACATCAAGATCTTGCAACACCACTTAATCGTTTTAATGTTTTTACAAACATTGTAAATAATTATGCTGACGATCATTCAATGAATTTTGAAGTTTCTTTTTCAAAAGCAAGTGCTTATGCAGAAAGTAGCCCAATTTTCCTTGCTGAATCGATTCGTTCAGATAATGCATTTTTAGACCCAGCTGCTAAAGCACAACTAGATGAAGCTGGTAGAGATTCAGTTACAATTTATAAGCTAGCTTCGGGTTTCGGTAATCGTACCTATGAAGATGATCGTACAACACTTAATACAACTCTTTCTTTCCAAGGGTTATTATTAGAAGAGTTCGATTACGAAGTATATTTTAGTTACGGTCGCAATAAAAACGACACTACATGGAACGGTGAATTCCTTACTGAGAACTTTAACAAGGCTATTGACGCGGTAGAAATTGACGGAGCAATTCGTTGTGCAGACCGTGATTCAGATGGTTCTTTAGTTGGTGCGTTAGATGGTTGTCAGGCATTGAGCCTGTTCGGTCTTAATGGTGCATCTCAAGAAGCTTTAGATTACGTTACTACCTCAGCATCAATTTCTAAAGTTAAACAGCAGCAAGTTATTGGTGGTGTTATTTCAGGTTATGCTTTTGATATGCCTGCCGGTGGTGTTTCTTTTGCTTTAAGTGCTGAGCATCGTAAAGAAACTGGTTCTAATGAACCTGGTGCAGCAATGCAGAATAATCTAGTGTTTGGTAACTTTGTAAAAGCATGGGATGGTGAATTTACAGTTGATGAAATTGGTGTTGAAATGTCAGTTCCATTATTAGTGGATGCACCATTTGTTGATTCATTAAGCCTTGAGTTAGCCGCTCGTTACATGGATTACTCTTCAGTGGGCGATAATGTAGCTTGGAAGGTAGGCTTTAACTATGCAATGAACGATGAACTTCGTTTCCGTGGTACAAAGTCTAAGTCGGTTCGTGCTCCATCATTATCTCAACTTTATTCTGCTGGTACTCAGTCATTCGCGTCTTATGGCGATCCATGTGACCAAACTAATATATCTACAGCGAGTGATAGCAAAAAAGCAAACTTAATTGCTAACTGTCAAGCTGCAGGTATTCCAAACCCAGGTACTACAGTTGGAGATTGGAGACCATCTGATGATTGGCGTAGTGTTACTCCACCAAGTGTGAATTCAGGTAATGCAAACCTTCAAGAAGAAACGTCTGACGATACATTATTTGGTGTAATTTATACCCCAACTGAAAATATCACGTTAATTGCAGATTATTGGAGTTTTGACGTTGAAGATGCAATTAACTCTTTAGGTGCACAGCGTGTAATTGATGATTGTTACGAAGCGTCTAGTTTAGATAATAGTGCTTGTGACTTAGTTGACCGTGATCCTACGACTCTTGATATTTCTGAGGTTCGTAATGGACCATATAACTTAGCATCTTACTCTCTTAAAGGTGTTGATTTAGAAGGTACATACAAGTATGAAACGAGCTACGGTTCATTTAACTTCCGTTTACTAGCAAGTTACCTTGAGCATAGAGAGTTTAATACAGATGTTTCTAGCGAAGGCTATGAACCAACACCTACAGTTGGTGAAGTAAGATACCCTCGTTGGCAGGGTAACCTAACGGTAGGCTATACTTACGATGATTTATACGTAGGTATGATTGGTAAATACCGTCATTCAACAGTATTAGACAGAGAGTGGACTGCTGAAAATAACAACTATAATGATGTTCCTTCTTATACAGAATGGTCAATAAATGGTCGTTATACTGTTAGCGAAATGCTTGAAGTAAGATTAGGTGTTTCAAACTTATTTGATATTACACCTCCTAGAAATCCTGGCACATACGATGATGGCGAGTTTTTCGACGTATACGGCAGACGTTTCAACTTAGGACTAAACTTACGTTTCTAATATTTTTAGTAAATAAGTTTATAAACGAAAGTGTTTAATATTAAAGCCTACTGAAATTTCAGTAGGCTTTTTTATGTTTTACTTGCCCTAATATGTGTTTATACCAACCGGCTTATATATGGGGTTTATTTAACGATAAGTAAATTTCGCTATAACTAGGCAAAAATTTTTTATATCTAGTTGATATTACGTTTCTTTAGACTGGAAATTGTTGGATTTACTTAGCGGTTCTTCAGAAGTTTAAAAACATAATGGATATCAACGAAAAATTATTTTTCATTACTTAAGCTGAAAATGTTGTGATTGGATATATTATTGGGTAGTACAGCCCTCAACCTTGATCATATCTGATATGCCAATTACTGTATTGATAGAGTGGTTACGTGCCTCAAAGCTACGTTAACAACGTCTTCGTATCCTTTAAAAGCCTATTCTAAATTTATTATATTCTAATCTGATGAATAGGGTGGTGCTTTAATATCTTTGAGTTTTAAAGCTATCAGCAGCATCACATTACATCACGCATAACAGCAGCTCTTTCATTTTTTCGTTTCAGTATTAAGCTTGCGTCACTCGCATAGCATCTTTATCTATATAGGGAGTTATTAACACTCCTACCTCGCCGACTTTCTGAAATACAGACTAAGCATTTATACATATTTAATAGTAATTACTACTAAAAGTGACTCAGCTATTTTAGTTAGCCTGCCATCGGTGTGCGATTTTTGAAATCAATGAAAATATAGCTTTATGGATTTTTTCTTTTTTAGAAAGGCCAAGTAGTACTTTTTCAGATAGTTGAATAGCTATAGTTGTCTCAATCATTTTTGTTAATTTTATGTAGGTAATTTATTTTTTTGCATGCTTTTACACCTACATAATTCGCCACAATAAGGAAGTAAGTAACTTGTTTGAGGCGAGACTTAGATATGATTTCTTCAGTAAATAGCACTTATTCTAAATCAAGTTTTTGCAATAATGCAATAATGCAATAATGCAATAATGCAGAAAGAGCATTGTGTTTGTTTTTTGTTACTTTAAGGCTTTGTAAATAAAGGGTTTTATTTGGTTAGCCAAGTGTTGACCTTTTGCATAACTTGGGACTACTATTCAAATCGAAACAGGTACTGTGATTAATTACAGACCGTTTTGAAAACAAAATAATTAAAATAGAATTCTAGGGAGAACCATATGTTAAATAATAAAATTTCAAAGGCAGTTCGCTTAGCTATCGCTTTTAGTGCGGTATCCACCGCTGCTTTTTCTGCAAGCTCTATGGCAGCAGAAAAAGAAAAAGTTGAGCGTATAGAAGTAACTGGGTCTCGCATTAAGCAAGTTGATATGGAAACATCATCACCAGTAACTGTTATTACCGCTGCAGATCTACAATTATCAGGTGAAGCATCAGTTGCTGATGTTTTAAATAATACTTCTGTAAATAGCTTTGGTTCATGGCGTGGTATGTCTGGCTACGGTAACGGCGCAGCAGCAACAAGTAATATTAACATGCGTGGCCTTGGGGCTGAGTACACATTAGTGCTACTTGACGGTCGCCGTATGCCTGGTACAAGTTCGTCTTCAGGCGCTGCCGCAGATACTTCTCGTATTCCAATGGCAATAGTAGAAAGAATTGAGATTCTTCGTGAAGGTGCTTCTGCTGTATATGGCTCAGATGCTGTTGCAGGTGTTATTAACATTATTACAAAAAAAGACTTTAACGGTTTAAGTTTTTCATATGATACTGAGCTACCTAGTGCCGAAGGTGGTGATACAAATCGTTTTAATGTAAGTACAGGTTACTCTGGTGAGAAGGGTAATATTACATTAACTTATGAATATTATGATGCTGAATCAGTATACGATAGAGATATTTGGAAATTAAATGATGAGACTTATGCTGATTATTCGTCATTTAGTTCAGTTCCAAATGGTAATGGTGCTAGTGGTTGGGTTACAAGCCCTACTATGTGTGCAGAATCAAATAACACGGTTGATGGTGGCACTCGCTGTTTATATAACTATGGTGCAGTAACTAAGTTATTTGGTGATACTACTCAGAACTCAATGCTTTCAAATTTCAATTATGAATTCACTGATAACTTAAAGTTCCGCGGTCGCGCAAGTGCATCACTTTCTGAAACTGATTCTCGCTATGCAGGTACACCTGTATCTACAAACCAACCAACTATGTTGGCTGATAATCCTTTAAACCCTGTAGGCGAAGATTTAACTCTATACATGCGCTCAGCTAACATTGGTGAGCGAGATACTCGTACTGAAATTAATAGTATTGATTTCTTAGGTGGTTTAGTCGGCTTTGTAGATGTTGCAAATGGTATTGACTGGGAATTTAATGTACAACACAGCCGTTCTACAACTAACTCATTCAATACAAACCTGATAAATGATGATGTTGTTCAGAAATTAATTGATAGCGGCGAATATGATATCTTTAATACATCAGGAATGAGCTTTGCTAACTGGGATAGCAGCATGAAAGACTTGTATGGGCAAGCTGCTCACACAGGTGTGTATCAAGCTCGTTTTACAAGTACTCAATTTGATACGGTAGCATCTACATTATTGTTTGATAATGGTGATGTTTCGATTGCTGGCGTAGTTGGTGCTGAATTTGAGCAAGTAGAATTTGAACAAATGAGTGACCCTCAATCGGCTTCAGGTCGAGTGTCAGGTGGCTCAGGTGGTGACGATGTTAATGCAGAACGTGATAGAACATCTGTATATTCAGAGCTTCAAGTAAACCTACCATACAATGTTGATATTAAAGCAGCTGTTCGATACGACAAGTACGAGCAAGAAGGTGACGTTGGTTCACAATTTGTATCAGGAACATTCGATAATGTTGCCCCTCAAATTGGTGTTGCATGGCGTCCTTCTGATGCGCTATTAGTGCGAGCTAGCTGGGGTGAATCGTTCCGTGCACCTAACATGGGCGAAATGTTCTCTAGTCAGGCACTAAGCTTCGAAAAAGCTTACGATACAATTTGGTGTGATACGCAAGGCAATGCAGGTTCTGATGCTATTTACTGTAACCCAAATGCTTCACAGCAACATAAAACTTGGTTTGGTGGTAATCCAGATCTTGAGCCAGAAGAAGGTGAATCATTTACAACAGGTTTTGTTTGGAATGTAACAGATGACTTATCTGTAGAGCTTTCTTACTATAATATTAAGTTAGAAAACAGAATTGCAGCAGTAAGTGTTGAACGTCTATTAAAAGACGAGCAAGACAATGGTTCTAACCCTGCAGTAGTTCGCGATCCAAATACAGGTCGTATTGATGTAATGTACAGCTTTGACCAAAATATGGCGAGTTTAGAAACATCAGGTTTTGATTTTAAAACAGCTTACATGTTTGAATCTAGCATTGGTAACTTCGCTCTTAAAGGTGAGTTAAGTTATGTAAGTGACTTTGAAGAAGTAACAGAAGAGGGTGCTGACGCATTCGATTACGCTGGTTTACAAGAGTACCCAGAGCTTCGTGGTAATGTTACCTTTGATTGGACAAATGATGCATTTGGTGCAGCATGGACTACATACTACATAGGCGACCAAGACTCAGGTAATGAAGAGTATGGTGTAACATATTTAGCTGATATTCCAAGCTATATTAAACACAATATCCAAGTATCATATAACCATGAATGGAATGGTAAGTTTGTACTAGGTGTGAACAATGTGTTTGATAAAGAAGCACCACAGCTAAACGATGGCACTAGAGGTTATCGCGATGCTTCAACATCATTATATGATGTTTTAGGCCGAGCTGTATTTTTAAAAGTTGAACAAAACTTCTAAAAATCGTTTATAGATTATGTTTCGTCTTTAATACGTTGACGATTATAAAAAAAGGTCAGTTGCTTATGCTTCTGACCTTTTTACATTTGGTTTTCTATTTTATCTTTAAAGTTTTAATTATGGTTTGTATGTACTTACTGGCCCACTTCATTTTTAAGTTTGTTACCTTGTGATTTCCGATTATATTCACCTGACACGAAAAATAGATAATGTGGTTTTTAATAGAGTCGAAGTAATGATATTTGCAAATTACATATAAGTTCATAGCTGCTTTATTGTACTGAAAGCTGGCATTTATTATTCAACGGATTAGTAGTGTTTTTTTATCGACTATATATTTTATAAAATGAAGTTCCCTTATACATCGACAATTTATATTAAATTACTCCTAATTTAATAAGGTAGGACTAATAGCGTATATTTAACAGAGGGATTATTTAGTTTATATCTTGTAATAGTCATTCCTGAAAAATACCCTTATACTAAAAAAGAATAATTAAATAAATCCAATCACACAATTTAGCGAGATATAAATGAAAGAAGTCCGATCTTTTATTAAAACAGCATCATTAACGGATCTTGAAAAAGCTCAACAGCTTATCAATGATGCAATTTCAAAATATACCCAGCAGCAAAAAGCGAAACAGGAAGTTTTGGATCTTTTAAAAGAAAAAGGACTTACGCTAGAAGATTTACAAGATGGAGCATCAGACAAACGTACTAAAGTTAAGCCTAAGTACCGCATGGAACTTAATGGTGAGACTATTGAATGGACGGGCCGTGGCCGTCGTCCTAAAGCGTTTGAAGGTGTTGAGCTTGAGAAATTTTTAGCCTAAAGCTAAATATAAGAGAAGCTTCGGCTTCTCTTTTTTGTTTACCCCTCAATAAAATATAATTAAAGTTTAAAACTCCCAGCTATTATTTGCTAAAATCTCTTCACTCAAACCTATTTGTTTTCCCATGAGCTATAAACTAAGACCTTACCAGCAAGAAGCCGTAGAACGCACCGTTTTACACTTTAGAAAGAGTAATGATCCTGCCGTTATTGTACTACCAACCGGCGCAGGTAAGAGTTTGGTTATTGCTGAACTTGCCCGTATTGCTAAGCAAAAAATATTAGTACTTGCTCATGTAAAAGAGTTGGTAGAGCAAAATTCGCAAAAATATAAAAGTTTTGGTTTAGAGGCGAGTATATTTTCAGCAGGTTTAAAAGAAAAGTCATTAAACCATCAAGTAACCTTTGCCAGTGTGCAATCACTTTCTCGTAATTTAAATAAATTAAATGAGCATTATTCGTTACTTATTATTGATGAATGCCACAGGGTAAATGGGGGTAAAAAAAGCCAGTACGGAAAAGTAATAAGTAGTTTAAAAGAATATAACCCTCAGTTAAAAGTATTGGGTTTAACAGCAACACCTTATCGGCTAGGAACGGGGTGGATATACCATCATCATTATCATGGCTTTGTTAAAGGGACTAATGAAAGCCCGTTTAAAAGTTGTATTTTTGAATTACCACTCAGGTATATGATCAAACATAATTATTTAACGCCGCCAAACGAAGTTGATGCAGCGATTAGCCATTATGATTTTTCGTCTTTAGATAGCAATGCATTTGGGCAATATACGACTGATGATATGAATGCGCTTTTAAAAAACAGTGAGCGCGCAACGAAAGCGATATTACAGCAAGTAATTCAATACAGTGAAGAGCGTGAAGGTGTTATGGTTTTTGCCGCCACGGTAATGCATGCTCAGGAAATATTAAGCTATTTGCCAGCTCAGCAAAGTGCACTTATAACAGGTGATACGCCAAACACTGAGCGCGATAAAATCATTAAGCAATTTAAAGCTAAGCAATTAAAGTATCTAGTTAATATATCGGTACTAACAACCGGCTTTGATGCGCCACACGTCGACTTTATAGCTATTTTAAGACCTACAGAATCAGTTAGTTTATATCAACAAATTGTGGGGCGAGGTCTCAGGTTATCTGAATCAAAAACGGATTGCTTAGTAATAGATTATGCTGGCAATGGTTTTAATTTATTTCACCCAGAAGTAGGCGATAAAAAAGGCGATAGTGATAATGAACCTGTGCAGGTACTTTGTCCTGGCTGTGGTTTTGCGAATATATTTTGGGGTAAAACTGATTCTGCAGGAAAAGTAATAGAGCACTTTGGTAGGCGCTGTAAAGGGCTGTTAGAAGACGATGATGGGCATAAAGAGCAGTGCGATTATCGCTTTAGGTTTAAAGAGTGTGAGCAGTGCGGTGCCCAAAATGATATTGCTGCACGTAAATGCCATGATTGCGGCGCGGTAATGGCCGACCCTGATGATAAGTTACGTAATGCATTAAACTTAAAAGACGCACTTGTGCTTCGATGTAGTGGGTTATCGGTAACTCAAATTAAAGATGAACTTATTAAAATAACGTATTTTGATGAAGATGGTGCAAGTTGCGATGAAGTATATAACCTCACAAATAAAGGCGGGCAATTTATATTTAATAAGCAATTTGGTCTACGAGTAGGGCTTGGGCAAACACCTATTAATTTTAAAACTGCAGCGCAAGTAGTAAAAGCACAATTTGAATTAGTACCACCGGATTTTGTTATTGCACGAAAAAGCAAAAAGTATGGTTGGAAAGTGGCTGATAAGCTATTTGACTATAAAGGGGGTTTTAGAAAGGCAAATCAGTTAAGCCGCTAAGCTTAACTGATAGGTACATTGAACTAAAAGGCGATTAAGCCTCGTCACCGTCCATTAATCCCCAGCCATCACCGTATCCATTAAAGCTATTAGCAATACTTTCAATGTATTGCTCTGCTTGTCCTAGAAGGGTGTGCTCTGGCACCATTTGTACTTGAGTGATTACTTCCCAAACGCCAGTGTCTTTACATTTTTCAAGCTCAGCATTTTGAACTAATGCATCAGAGACTATTTCTTTAGCAAATTTTTCAGCATCGGCTTCTTGTTCAAATAAAATAAAAAAATCGACTTGGTGCATTTTATTTAAATCAATGCCAGCAGCGGCTATTTCGGCTAAAAGTTGGCCGTTATCATCATCAGGGAATTGCATTAAAAACTCATTTAAAATTAATTTTTTATTCGTAGGTACTATTGTAACTAAAATATTGTCTTAACGCGTACTAATTTTAATTATGCTGATATTTATTCAAAGTTAAATTTACGCGTTAGATTGTTATTAAGTTAATGTGTTGCTCATTATGGCTATGCTAATATGCGGGTAATTAAACAGTTTTTTGTTAGATATTAAAAGTAAGGATATTTACTTGTTTATTAAGTTTTTACGTTGCATGTGTGTTGTGAGCGCTTTAATTGCGACAAATAGCTATGCGGCAGAAAAAGTCATAGAAGATTACGAAATTGAAGGGTTAAGTGGCGATTTAGAAAATAACGTAGCTCTTTACCTCAAGCAGTTAATTGGCGAGAAGCCAACCCGTACACTTCGCCGTTATGCTCAAAAACAAGTACAAAATAGCATCAAAGCACTTGGCTATTATAGCCCGACCGTCGAGGTTATTTATGATAAAGACGACAGCGAACTAATTGTTAAAGTTGAACGGGGGCCTGCAACTCGCATAGAAGCAATTAATATTACGCTAAACGGTGATGGTCAAAGTGATACTCAATTACAGGCATTGATTAAAAGCAATCACTTAAAGCAAGGTGATGTTTTAAATCATGGTAAATATGACTCTGCTCATAAAAAAATAGAATCTATGTTGCTGGAGCTTGGTTATTTTGATGCTAAGTGGCCAGCGCGCAAATTAGAAGTGTCGCTTAAAAAAAATAGTGCTGTTATTACTTTCATAATTGATACCGGAGTTAGGTATCAATTTGGCGATATACAAATTGCCAGTAGTACACCCGCTGAAAAATACATACGCTCTATAGCGCCTTTCTCGCAGGGCCAACCTTATAAATCAACACATATTGCTGACTATAACTTGGATTTATCAAGTACCCCTTATTTTGCCAGTGTACGTGTTTATGCTGACATTGCAGCGCGTAAAAATAGCCAAGTACCGATTAAAGTTGAAGTATTACCCAAGCCAGCTAACAGCTATGAAATTGGCGGTGGTTTTAGTACTGACTTAGGACCCAAGGTGCGTTTTAAATGGAGTAAACCGTGGATCACAGAAGACGGTCATTATCTCGAAACTAATTTAAATGTGGCACAAAAGCAGCAAGATATTTCCATGGCTTATACAATTCCGGTTGATGATCCTAATGATGATTTATGGCGATTCTCTGTCGGTTATAAATTAGAAGATGAGCTTACAAACGACACTTACAGTGAAATATTAACAGGGCAAGTTCAGCGCCAATGGTTGACCGAAAATAAGTGGGTGCGTACTGCATTTTTACGCCGCGACCAAGAAACCTACCGTATTGGTGATGAAGACGAAGAAAGTACCGAAATGTTAATGCCGGGCATTAGCTACGCGCGCAAAAAATCAAAAGGCGGCACGACTCCTTATTGGGGAGAGCAGTGGCTTATATCTGCTGAGTTTGGCTTAGATGATGTGCTTTCGAGTACTAATCTGATTAGGGTGCAAATGCAACATGCATGGCTACGCACTTATTTTGACCGCCACTTGGTGTTTTTAAAAGCGAATGTGGGAGCAATGCTTGTTGATGATATTAACAACGTGCCATTTTCACTTCGGTTTTACGCAGGTGGCGATCAAAGCGTTCGTGGTTTTGCGTACCAATCAATTTCGCCTGAGAACGATGACGGCGAGCTAATAGGTGGTAAGTATTTACTATCGGGCACGATGGAATATAACTACCAGTTTGCTAAAAATTGGCGAGCAGCTTTATTTGTTGATGGTGGTACTGCGACTAATGATTTTTCTGATGATTTTGAAGTAGGTGCTGGTTTTGGTTTTCGCTATTTAACACCCGTTGGCCCAGTGCGTATAGACCACGCTTGGGGATTAACAAAAGAAAGTAAAAGCACACGTTTAAGTATTACCATAGGGCCAGAAATTTAATGTCAGTATTAAAAAAGATAACAGCCGCCGTAAGTGCTATTTTTGTCACGTTAGTTGTTGCACTATTTTGTTTGTTATTTACCGCACCCGGTAATCAATTTATTGCTTATAGTGCAAACAAAGCGGTAGATGGACTACATATTGAAATTAAAGATGGCCGTTTTATTTATAATGATGCCTTTAATGTACGCTTTGCTAGCAACGGATTGGACTTTAATGCACAACAATTGAAAATTGATTTGTTTTGGTGGCAGTGCGATGGAATTTGTATAGATAACTTAAGTGCTAAATCTATAAATTTAACATTACCAAAAACTGCAGAGTCACAAGAAGAAGCCGCGGCAGAGCCGCTTGAAAAAATCAGCTTACCTTTTAATATTGCTGTAAAAAACATTGCGATCAATAAATTTACTCTAGAGCATCCAAGTGCAAACGTAAGCGTTAATAACTTTAAACTCTCAGCAAAAGCAGAGGGTTCAAAGCTGACGGTTAAAAGCCTGAATATTCCCACCATACTTGTTGCCTTAAAAGAGCAAGAACAAGATGCGAAAACACAAACGGCGCAAAATACTCAAGCGCCTTTAACGCACCTACCCGCATTGCCTAATATAGAATTTACTTCGCCACTTGATTTAGTTGTTGAAGACTTTGAAATAGCTAAAATTACGATTGAGCAAAACGAAGCCCAACATGTTATTGAAAACATCTCGCTGCAATTAAGTGTGGAAGATGCGGTTATTAATTTAGAGTCATTCTCAGCAAAGTATGAACAGTGGCAGCTTAATACGCATCTTAATGCTGAGCTTGCAGGGAATTTGCCCGTGAAAGGGGATATTGTTTTACAAAGTGACGAGCACCAAGCCAATTTGCAGTTGAATGGCGACTTATCAAATCTAAACTTAAATTTAGAAACGCAGGGACAATATCCGCTTAGTTTAACGGCAACGGCAAATTTAAAGCAAAAAAACTATCCATTTGAGTTAAATGGAAAAATTAAGCTGTGGCTTATTGATGCACAAAGTAATGAACTTAAAGTACGAAATGTTAGCCTTAACGCACAAGGTAATGCTGACGACTATCAGCTTAGCCTACAGGCGAATAGCCAACTAGGTGCGTACCCAGCTGTTGACTTAAATACCCAATTGAAAGGCAGTCTCACCAAAGCAACTTTACAAGCGCTAAGCATTAAAGCGAACGAAAGCAGTGCAACTATAAAAGCCAATGTTGATTGGCAAAAGGGCATACAGGCTAACTTTAATGGCACGCTTGCTAACTTAAAAGCGCAGTATTTAACTGATGCCGCTACCAGTGATATTTCAGGACAGTTTAAAGGCTCGTTTAATGCAGCTGACGACAAGTGGCAGCTACAAATGAATAATACAAAGTTAAGCGGATTACTTAACGACGTGCCACTAGAATTTGCCTCAAATTTTAAGCTCGACAACACGTTAAAAGCTAATATTGATAGCTTTTATTTAAGTAGCGGCACCAATAAATTAGCACTAAGCGGGCAAGTTGATGACACTTGGCAGGTTGATGGCAAAGTAACACTAAAAAGTGATGAAAAAGCTAATATTCCATTTACTGCCGACGGCAACGCAAATTTAAAAGTGAGAGGGGAAAGGTTAACGCCCTCTGTTGATTTAGCACTAATACTAGATCGCTTTATTTTTGATGAAATAAACATTAATAAATTATCAGTAAAAGGGCAGTTAGATACCGCAGCCGATTGGCAAACCGATGTTTCGGTAAGTGTTGGTTCGGCGCTGGTGGCCGAACAGCAAATTAATAGCGTTAAAATTGATATTAGCGGCGACAAAACAGATCATCAACTTACGGCATCTGTAGATGCCGAGCAAGGCAGTATAGAGCTTGAAGTTAATGGCAAAATTAATAATACCACTTGGAATGGCGAGCTTAGTAATGTAACGCTTAGCGATAAAAAGCTTAGTTTTAGTAATACTAGAAATATTGCCATTATGGTTAATACGCAAAGTGGCGACTTTGATGTAAGTGCACATTGTTGGGCATCTGATCAAAGTGAATTATGTATAGACACCTTAGCGCAGTCAAAAAATCTCGGTCAGTTAAATGCTAAACTAAGCAACTTAGCACTTGAGGAGCTTAAGCACTTTTTACCTAATAGCATTCGTACTCGCGGTAATATAGCTGGCGATGTAGCACTTAATTGGCAAAGCGGCGCGCTTAAAACATTACGCGCAAATATCGATTCTAGCGACTTAGAAGCAGTGCTAACCTCGGAAGAAGATCGTTTTAAATTACCAATCGAAACATTAAGTATTAGTGCGTTTTCGGATTCTCAAATTGGCAAGCTTGAAGCTAATTTAGAATCAAGTGTATTAGGCAAAATTAATACACAAATTAATATCGACGATATACAAAATACGCAAGCGCTTAATGGCACCATTAATATTGATAAAATACTCCTTTCAGACTTACAACCTTTTCTTGAAACCCTCGAACAGTTAAAAGGTGATATTAGCGGTAAAGTGGCGTTAGCAGGTACGTTAAAAGATCCTTTATTAAATGGGGAGCTTAATGTGAGCGATATTAGTTTAGAGGGCGAGCAATTACCTATAGCGCTGCAAAACTCAAATATAAACGTATTGTTTGATAAAACAACAGCCACAATAAAAGGCAACTTAAACGACAATCAAGGCGGTAAAATAAATCTAACCGGTGACGTTGATTGGCAAGGTGCGCAGCCTGCTGTAAATGTTGCGGTAGTTGGCGAGCAGTTTTATGTACGTGCGCAGCAAGGGGTCACTTTTAAAGTATCGCCGGATTTAAAAATAGGCTTGGCTAATAATGCACTCAAGCTTGCTGGTGAGGTAGTTGTGCCTTACGGTCGTATAATGATTGAAGAGCTTCCTGAGGGCGCGGTGCAAGTTAGCGATGATGAAATTATTGTTGATCAAAAAACTGAGGCCACCGAAACAGTTCCGTTTGATTACGACATAGATTTAAAAGTGATTGTTAAAAACGATGTAAAAGTAGAGTCGTTTGGCTTGGAATCAAAAGTTGCGGGTGATTTAGCGATAAAAATGAGTCAAGGTGCGCCAATCATAGCCACAGGTGAGCTTAACTTAATTGAAGGTACTTACTTAGCCTTTGGACAAGATTTAATAATCAGCACCGGGCAAGTAGGTTTTAGCGGTTCAATTGAACAACCATTTTTAAATATTAAAGCAATACGTAATCCCGATACGACTGCAAATGGTGTCATTGCAGGGGTTACGCTCACGGGTAATGTTGAACAACCAACGCTTAAAATATTTTCTGAGCCTGCGATGGATCAAGCTCAAGCACTCGCATATTTACTTAATGGCCAACCTTTAGGTGATGGGGAAAGTTCGTCAAGCGATGCTATGCTCACACAGTTATTACTCTCTCAAGGTGTTAGTCGCAGCGAAGGGGTTGTTTCTAAGGTAGGTGAAACCTTTGGGTTGTCAGATGTAAGTTTAAGCTCATCAGGTAGTGGTGATAGCACCAAAGTAGAAATATCAGGTTACGTAGCACCTAGCTTACAAGTTAAATATAGCGTGGGTGTATTTGATTCGCTCAGTGAAGTGGCTGTGCGTTATCAGTTACTTTCACAGTTATACATAGAAATAACAAGCGGGCTATACCAAAATGTTGATGTGCTATATAAGTTTGATTGGGAATAACCAAAACTATAATAATTATAAGGATATAAGCGATGAAAAAAATTATATTGCCAGCTCTGCTTAGTGTTTTATTGAGCGGTTGTGCTCAACAACTCGGTGATGATGTTGCTAATCAAGAGCTACCTTTATTGAGTGCGAGTGAGGTAATTGCTAGTGCAACAGATAATGACTGGCGAGTAGTGGATGCTCAAAATAT
The DNA here is from genome assembly GCF_011378625.1 of Pseudoalteromonas sp. c7(2019). NCBI lineage: Bacteria > Pseudomonadati > Pseudomonadota > Gammaproteobacteria > Alteromonadales > Pseudoalteromonadaceae > Pseudoalteromonas > Pseudoalteromonas sp. c7(2019). The sequence continues at coordinate 145,193 of NZ_WTKS01000009.1, forward strand.
TTTAAAGATAACACTGCCAACGGGCGATGCGTATATTGAGCTTAATGAACGGCTTGCCCCAAAGCACGCTCAAAACATTAAAAAGTTAGCACGAGAAGGGTTTTATAAAAATACTAGCGTTTATCGGTTTGTTGAAGGTTTTGTAGCGCAAGGCGGGGACAGCTCGGGTAAAAAGTTAATTAAAACGGCAGATAAAACAGTCCCTGCTGAGTTTTATTTAACAACAAACAAACCACTTTTAATTACTGAGCTAAATGGCGACGGATATGCACCAGTTACTGGCTTTTTAAACGGCTTTGCAGTTGCTCAAAACTCAGCACATACGCAAACATGGCAAGTGCATTGTAGTGGCGTGTTTGCCATGGCGCGCGATAACGATATAAATAGTGCGAGTACGGAGTTTTTTGTAACCATAGGGCAAGGCCCGCGCTACCTTGATAAAAACATTACGGTGTTTGGCCGAGTGCTCGAAGGTATAGAGCATTTTAATCGTTTAGCGCGTACACCAACTGAAGGTAAAGTATTTAACCCAATTACCAATATACAAGTCCTTGGCGATGTACAAAGCGATAAAAGTATATTTAAAGTGATGAAAACAAACTCACCGGTGTTTAAAAACTTAATCAGCGCTCGTAAAAACCGTGTTGAGCCATGGTTTGTTAAAGCACATAACTACGTTGATGTGTGTGGTATGCCCATACCCACTAAGCGCGAAGTTAATTAAAAAATGTAAAAAGGAGCCTAGGCTCCTTTTTCAATATTTATATTCCAGTTTAAAATAACCTACTGACGATTAATTTTAACTGCAAATGGCGTGTCGTTATAATGCGTAGAGCGATACGGGTTTATATCAAGCCCGCCGCGACGAGTATAACGCGCGTAAACCTCTAACTCTTTAATATTAAGTTGTGTTGTTAAATCGCTATAAATACGCTCAACACACTGTTCATGAAATTCGTTATGTGTTCTGAACGAAATTAAGTAACGCAGTAACGATTCGCGACATATTTGCTCGCCTGTGTATCTTATGATCACACTTGCCCAGTCAGGCTGGGAGGTAATTAAACAGTTCGATTTAAGTAAGTGGCTGTAGAGCGTTTCTGTAACTACGTTATCACTTTTTGCTTTAAGTGAATTAGCATCAATATCGTAATTATTAATCTCAATATCTAAGTCATCAATACATTCACCTGGCAGCGCTGTACACGGTAAGCAATTGTAATCATCAGGATTATATAAAGTCACTTTGACAGGGCTGTTAACCGCGTTTGATAAGTCATCAATTAAGTGCTGTTTTACTATATCAATGCTTTCAAATCGGGTTTGGTTAAAGCTATTTAAATAAAGTTTAAACGACTTTGACTCAATAATATGGCTGCTTTGGCACTCAAAGGTAAATAAGGCTACGGCAACTTGCGGTTTACCTTTATTGTTTAGCCATGAAAGCTCGTAACCTGTCCAAATATCTTGGCCTTTAAATGGAAGCTCTGCTTCGTCAATATTTAAAGCATCACGATTTAGTTTGCGCGCAATAGGGAAAAGCAAGCTTGGCGTGTACACATCTACATACTCAGTAGATTGGCCTAATACGCTACCTTTAAGGTCTGGAGAATTGCTGTAATCTGTCATGTTTGCTCTTAAATAGTTACAATAGGGACATTATATCTAATTTAAATGAGTTTCACAGTATGTCTGTTGCATTGCTTATAGAACAACTTCATCAAACATTTAGCGAAAATACCCTGAAAAATACCGCAAAGTACCCACTTATTGTGCACGACGAGCAATGGCCAAGCCCGTGTGAAGTTGGCGAGGTTGACGAGCAAGGTAACATTCAATGGCAGGGGGCGCGTCAGCAACCTGCAGGTTCGCTTAATGATTTGGCCAGCGCACTTGAGCTTGATTTCCCAAAAGAGCTTAGCGAGCTATATGGGCATATGTACGGTGGAAGCATTTCAGCAGTTATTGATGGGCATCAGGTTGAATTACTACAAGCATGGAACGAAGAAGATTTTAATTTGTTACAGCAAAATATAACGGGTCACGTTTTAATGAAACGCAAGCTCAAGCAGCCAGAAACGGTATTTATTGGTTTAACAGATCAAGATGATTTACTAGTAAGTGTATTGGTGCACACTGGTGAAGTATGTTTAGAGCACGTAGGCAAAAAAACACACCATGTACTTGCACCTAACATTAATGCTTTTTTAAAGGCATTAGAGGTTTAAAACGTGTTTAATAAATCAGCTTAGCGTCATCACTAAGCTGATTTTTAGAGCCATTACTAGGGCGTGTTGACCTTTCGTGGTTGATTTTGCAGCTGTATGTTTGGTTTTTAGGCAAGGCAGAGCCTATGTAGTGTGGTTACTCCCCATAAATAGGCGATAACGAAGCATAAATGCCAAACATGCCTGCCCTTTGGGTTCTTTCTAGGGACGATTTACTCTTTGTTGCTCGGTTTTTACTTAGCCCACTAGGTTACAAACCTCGCGCCGCGATTAAATCGCCCCTAGATTGAACAAATTTCAATCCACAAAGGTCAACACGCCCTAATGGTTACTGAAAATCCCACGATATATTAGACACTAAGCCACACGGCTCACATCTAAAATCGAATAACCCAAACCACGATTCAGGTAATTTCCAGTCGCCATGACAGCTAGGGCATTTTCGTTCAAGTTCAGACGCTTTATCTACGCCGCCTACACGGTATAAATAATAATAGGTTGGCTTTTTAGTTAAAAAACTAATTCGCTTTGTTATGTCTTTTCCGCGTCTGTATAAGTCGCTTTGGATACTCGATATTTCTTCAAGTGCCGGAAACTCACAACGGGTTGCGCCATTAATTTGAATTTGATCGCAGGCTTGCCAATCTTCTTGCCATTTTATAAGCGTTTTATAGTCACCATTAGCAATTGCCGGAATACGAAATAACGGCACAGGCAAAAAGTCATCACCACAATAAAGCGGGCTACACGTATGCACATAGGTTGTGTATAAAATATAACTTGATGGTTCTTTACAGCAGTCAGCGCCGTTGGAGTGAATATCTTGCCCAATCACTTTTACTTTTGGCGCAAGTAGCCCCGCACTATGTAACTTTTCGATACTGTGCTTAACAAACGGGCTGTTATTTAGCGGGTGCATTGCATCTTCAGTAGGGCACATTACACGGGTAATAAAAAATCCATCTTTTAAAACGGTTGGAAATTCTTCGCCCATTATTTGACCATTAAAACGCAGTGCATTTACTAAGCGATTTATTGCTTGTTCGGCTTGTTCTAGGGTGGTGTCTTGGTAGCAATCAAAAGTTAAATCAACAACGAACATTTATAGTCTCAAATTATTTTTGTTCTAGCAGTGCAAGAAGTTTATCGAGTTTTTGCTCAATTCTATCTAATTGACTTGTTTTAAGCTCAGTACTATCTGACTGCTGTGGGTTTCTCATGAAGTTATTTATTGAATCAGGATTGTTTTTATATTGGCTTACTGCTGCAATAATCATCGGCATAGGAACCGGTTGCGCCAAACGGCTTTTAGTTAGTGCTACAGTAGGGGTTTTGCCTTCATCAAGAAGGGCTTTAATTGCATCAAATACAACTGAATTCATTAGATATATAACTCTTTAATAAAATAAATACGCAGCATATAAATGCTGCGCAGATGCTATGTTAGCAATAAATAAGGGAGGGTACATTAAATAAAATTACTTACTTTGACGAATGCGTACATCTAACTCGTCAATTACTTCACTCCAATCACCGTCTTGTGCAAGCGATTCAGCTAAAAAGTGCTGTTGTGCCTCATCCCAAAAAGAAGCTTCTTGGAGTAGTGTTGTGTCTTCTAATTCATGTGAGGCAATAAATGCATCTATTTGTTCATCAGAATTAGGTAATCCAAGCTGTGCAAATAGTGTATTGATGTCGTGTTTAGTCGTATCCATGATATTGCTCCTTTAAACGAATGAAAACTTATTCTAAGGATTAACTCTACTCCTAGCTAGTTAAACTCTCGCTGAATTTACGGTTAATAATTTTAGGTATATAGTTAGGTATAAAGTTAAACAGTCTACAGCTAAAATAATAAAGGAAATACAATGAGTGTAACCACGCCAGCTGATACGTTCAGCGTACAGTATTTAGCCGCAGAAGATATTAGCACTGCAGCAAGCCTAATTTATCAGGCTTATCATGACGATCCTGTATTACAAAACATGCTTAGCTACAATGACGAAAATAAATCAGTATACGAAAAAAAATTACGATCATTAATTCGCGAAGAGCTCAGTAGTTTTTGGCAAGAAAAGCAGCCATTAATTGGTTTATACCGCAACGATAAATTAAAAGCAGTAGCGTGTGTATTTGAATCTAATAGCCAATTACAAGCGCAGCGTTATTGGCACTGGCGTTTAAAATTAATGCTGAGTGCGGGCTACTTACAAACAAATCAATTAATAGATAAAGAACAAACAATTAGAGATGCCCTTAAAGAGAAGGGCAATTACTACTTTTTAGCTTTTATTGCCGTAGATCCACATTTTCATGGGCAAGGGTTTGGTCGTTACTTACTACGAGGGCTTGATGATTTAGTTAAATGTAACGCTGAGTCAACGGGGATGGCTGTATTTGTAACGCGTAAAGAACACACTGAATTTTTTAAAACCGAAAAGTTTGAAGCATTTAAACACCTTACTTTTAACCAAGTAGAGGGCGAGTTACTGTTTAAATCAATAATTGAGCCAACTATTTAAAATTATGATGTAAACCAATGCGCCCAAACGGACATAAGGCCGTGAGATATATCTCACATTATCGTGAGCATTGTCAGTTAAAGGCTATTAATATGCAGCCTTTTTTGATTCAAGCTATTGTTATTTAAAGTTTATTTTTATTTTTCATTTTTGTGACGTTTATTTATTTAGTGTTAAGTCCTATTTCTCCCCCCTGATTGCTTTAAACTTCTCTTTGTCAAGACGACATAGCTCAATGATTGAGTTACTGCCAAGGATACGGAATAGGCAACATAGCAGACGCTAGCAGGAAGCATAAAGGACAAGCTAAAACGGATACAAGGAAGAATAAGGAAGTGCATGAAGCACTTAGTAGCTAGGAGTTACTTTAGGATAATCACGGATGACGCTACAGGAAGTAGCAGGAGCGTTAGTTTACGTAGGACGGCCAAGATGGCAAGTGGACATTGCAGGATGCAAAAGTGGCAGGAGCTACTTTAAAGGATTACCAGGGATGATGCTACGGGATGTAGCTAAACGATAGATTTCGTGGGTTTGCCAAGATGGCTATGGATATTGCAGGATGCAAAAAGTGGCAGGAGCTACTTAAAAGGATTACCAGGGATGATGCTACAGTATGTAGCCAAACGATAGATTTCGTGGGTTTGCCAAGGTGGCTATGGATATTGCAGGATGCAATGTGAGGGTAAACAAGGTTGTTTACTCGTTCAGGGGATGATAATACGGATTTAAGATAATGGATATCTAGCAGGATGCAGTCCAATTGGGGCGTAACTTTAGTTACGCCTTAGTTTTTTGTGTTGAATTAAGTTTATCAACTTAAGACAAATACTCTTAAAGTATATTCAGTTTTATATTTTATGCGGTGGAACAACCACACTTTTCAAAAACTCATTTTCCATAATTAACACACCTTGATAAGCATTTTCACCATCGCTTGAAAATTCAAATATAAATTCACTTTTGATGCCTGGCTTGCCGTTCTTTAAAAAACCAAAGCGGCGTTTTGTGCATGCAACACTCATCAACTGCACCTGCAATTGCTCACTTTGACGTTTAGCATGAACGTTCGCCGCTTCAGCAACCTTTCGGTTAAGCCAAAATAAGTAAATTACACTACCAATAAGTATGAACGTCCATAAACTTGCCATTTAAGAGAATAACCTTCCAATTGCACGCGCGAGGGTTTCGCTACGATTTTCTTTACGTAATAAGCCTAATAAATGCGGGCGAATAGTCGGTATTGCAACTAAGTCAGCAAAAATACTAGGAAACAACTCATCAATTTTTTGATGATGTGCGCAATTATCCATAAATACATGTAAGCGTTCAGGGTTTTCTAATTGCTTAAAACACCGCCCAGCTATTGTTAGTAACACGTCAGAGTCGTGCCTTACCTGTGAGCTTAGTACAGTATCAACTAATTGAGCGCATAACCCTTGAGCTTGACCTTTTGAAACAGATCTTAGTGCTGCGGTTATAGCTAATGTATCGTTATTACTAATTGCGGCCTGTGTGTAATCAACAAGTAACTCACTCATTGATGTTGGTATTTCAACGTGTTCAAGCATGGCACTGAGTGGTTGTAGTACTTCAATAGGTAAATGCGCCCATGCTTTTTGCAAATTACTTAAGTTTGTATCGCTGTCTAAGCGTAGTGCAAAATCGGCAATACCCTGCAGTGCAACACCTTGCCAATTATCAAAACCAATTTTACCGCTAAAGTATAACTGTGCATGCTCGTAATACTGCGACGCAGGCTGTTTTAATAGTACTTTTACTTGGGCGTTAAATGCCGCTAATTTATTTGCGTTTGGTGTAAAAACATAAGGGTTATTATCAAGTTTTCCATCGGCTTGCTCACCTGTGATTTCAGTGCCGAGCGCTTGAATAACCATATCAGCAAAGTGATCGCGGCTAGCACTTACAAGCATACTTTGCTCATCAAGTGGAAACTTTAAAAACCATACATACGGTTCTTTACTGGCTTTAGTATCCCAAAATTGGATAGCGAGCCAAGCATGACCAGCAAGAGGATAAGGGTAAGGCACTTGAGCTTGTTCAATAGCTAAAAATTGTTTTTTATCAAGCTTAGTAATGTGCCTGCCAATATCAAAAGCACGCCACTGAGTACCCGCACCATCTAAAAGCTGACCTAATGTAGCTATTTGATCACTCATTGTTTTCTCAACTGTTTTTACTGCAAAATTACGTTAATTATACGTCATAGCCGCCTATGAGGGAACAGGGTATAATTGCATTACATATATAAAAGAGGGTGGTTATGTACCAGCAAACCCAAACTTATTTAGTGCAGCTAACCGCACTTTTACAAAAACATGCGCTTTGGCAAAGTGAGCCAATAGACGCTGAGGCACTACTTTCAAATACTCCTTTTTGTCACGATACAATGGCATTTGAGCAGTGGTTACAATTTGTATTTATTAATAAAATACAGCAATTAATAACACATAAACAACCACTGCCTCGTAACTTTGCTATTGCCCCTATGGCGCAAATGACACTTGTGAATAAAGCAGGGAGCTATGAAATAATTGAATTACTAACAGCCCTTGATACCTTTTTAGGAGAACCAAATGAGTGAGCGTCCAGCGCCTGTTGAATATGGCGAGCTGACTATTTTGTATCAAGATGAAAACTATGTGGCTATAAATAAGCCTTCAGGCTTATTAGTGCATCGCTCGTTTTTAGATAAACACGAAACCCAGTTTGCTATGCAAATGTTGCGCGACCAGCTAGGGCAACATGTATTTCCAGTACATAGGCTCGATAGACCTACGTCGGGCGTATTGCTGTTTGCACTGAGCTCTGAAGCCGCTCGCGATATGAACCAGCTATTTATTGAAGGTACTATTGCTAAGCGCTATTTGGCCTTAGTGCGTGGTTTTGCACCAGAGTCAGTATTTTTAGATAAACCGCTTAAAGAAGAACTTGATAAAATAGCCGATAAGTTTGCAGATCAAGATAAAGCACCGCAAGAAGCGCAAACCCAGTTTAATTGTCTGCACCAAGTTGCACTGCCTATTCCTATTGGTAAGTACCCAACAGTGCGTTACTCGTTAGTGGAGTGCTTTCCAAAAACGGGGCGCAAGCATCAAATTCGCAGACACTTAAAGCACTTATCACTGCCTATTATTGGTGATGTAAATCACGGTGATAATCAGCATAATCAATTTTTTAGGGAGCATTTTGAGCTAAGACGCCTAATGTTATTTGCAACAGAGCTTAGTTTTGTGCACCCTTATAGTAATGAATCAATAACAATTAAAGCGCCACTAGGTGAAGACATGCTTGAAATATGTAAGCAGCTAGGTTGGCCAGAGCAAGAAAAGGATTATTAATGGCACATATTAGTATTTTTGTAGGCAGCGTTAATGGCGGTGCAGAGCGTTTAAGCGATGAAGTTGCAGCCACAATAGAGCAAGCGGGTCATACTGCAACAGTAATTACTGAAGCATCACTTGATGATATAAAAAATGCATCGCATATTTTAATTGTTACCTCCACAACAGGCCAAGGTGATGTACCGAGTAATTTGGCAGGATTGTACTTTGCAATGAATAGCACTTTCCCAATGCTTACCGATAAACCGTTTGGTGTAATTGCAATGGGTGACAGATGCTACGGCGATACATTTTGTGGCGCAGGGCGTAGCTTTGACGAGTTACTACGCGATTTACAAGCAAAGCCTGTGGGCAACCGCCTAGAAATAGATGCATGTGAAGATTTTGAACCATGGCCAGTAACCGAGCCTTGGTTAAAAGTATGGCTAGAAAAACTACCTGCTTAATCCTTAACTTTAAGGTATTAAAAAAGGAGCGCATGCGCTCCTTTTTGCTTTTATAGCTTTATAAATTAACTACTTCTAACATCTACTTTAAGTTTTAGCTTTTGGCCAGGTTGTAAGTATTTTTGACCTGCTAAATTATTCCACTTAATAATTTCGTTAACGCTTAGATTAAACTTAGACGCAATACGTGCAAGTGAGTCACCACGGCGTACTTTGTATGTAATAGTACGGTTGGTACTTGCCGTTGCTTGTGGTTTATTAGCTGACTTATACACAGTTAGTTTTTGATTTAGGCGCAGTACAGAGTTTTTCTTTAGCTTATTCCATTTAGCCAGCTCATCCATAGTTACGTCATATTCGCGGCTAATGTCCCATAATGTATCGCCACTTTTAACTGTGTGCGAAAGCTTTGTGCGAGTTGCTTTATTAGCAGCTAAACGCATCTGCTTTGGTAAATGCTCGCTATTTATAGCGCCATCAGTAAGCGGGACTAATAACTCTTGGCCTACTTTAATCGTATTTGATTTGAGTTTATTAAGCGATCGGATTGCACTTGAGCTTGTTGTAAACTTTTTGGCAATTACCGATAAGCTGTCGCCTCGAGCCACAATATAACGCTGCCAGCGTAATCTGTTTTTAACATCAGTGTTTGCTAGTTTTTGGCTAAATTCCTCTGCTTTATCAACAGGCAATAATAAAGAATGAGGGCCATTAGGATCAGTTGCCCAGCGGTTAAAACCAGGGTTTAATCTGTATAACTCAGTAAGCGTCATATCAGCCATATCAGCAGCAAGCGCTAAATCTATTTGCGATCCAACATCAACCACTTCAACCACTTGTGCATTAATTACTGGTTGCCATGTAACGTTAAAATCATCTGAGCGTTTTAATAAATCGGCAAGTGCTAATAACTTTGGTACGTAGGCAGTTGTTTCGCTTGGTAAATCAAGAGACCAAAAATCGGTAGGTAAATGCTTTTTACGATTCTTTTTAATCGCGCGCATTAAACGCCCTTCACCTGAGTTGTAAGCAGCAATTGCATTTAGCCAATCGCCTTCAAGTGTTTTATGTAAATACGATAAGTAGTCAAGTGCTGCGCGAGTCGACTGCACTATGTCGCGACGACCGTCGTACCACCAGTTTTGTTTTAAATCGAATCGCTCACCGGTTGCAGGCATAAACTGCCAAATGCCCGATGCGCTGCGATTAGAATAACCAAACGGGTCAAATGCACTTTCTACAATAGGCAGTAGTGCAATTTCGATTGGCATTTCGCGCTTTTCTACTTCTTCAACTATAAAGTGTAAGTAAGGTTCTGCACGTTTAGAAATACGATCTAAATAGGCTTGGTGGCGAGCGTAATAATTACGTTCAGTAACAACAGGGCGGTTTTGCGGTATTTCGATAGAAAGTTGGTAGCGAATTCGCTCCCATACATCATCAAACACGGGAGCTTCTTGCTCATCAGGGTCAACTTGCTGATATTGTGCGTTTACCATCAATGCATTGTTAATGTCGTTAGGACTTGCGCCTTCGAGTTGTTGGTTTGCTTGCGTGGCGACTTGAGAGTCTGAGTCTAGAGTTGTCACAGTTTGACAACCACTTAGCGCTAACGCCAAGGCTACTAATAGGGGAGATTTATTCATAAATACCAATACATCGGGTAAAAAACTCGGCGAATACTACCTGTTATGAGTTAACATTGCCACTTAATGACTTTTTAAAACGCAGAAATAGAATCATCACTATATCTTAAGTTAATGATTCTAATAAAATAAATATTAAAGTATTAGTTTGTGCATTAAAAATTGTCTTTGAACTGTCTCAGACTAGCAAAGTTTCCCCAAGGTTCATTGTTTTTTGTAACCGAGATGAATTTTTCTGGCACTAACTCTGTAATGGTTGGCAAATCGCTACGCATAAATGGATTTATTTTTAGCTCCTGTCCAATAGAAGTGGGTAGGGAGATTTGGTTATTACTGCGTAATTCATCTACTTTTTTACTGTACGCAAGGAGTTCTGGGTTACGTGGTTCAACCGCTTTGGCAAAGGCAAGATTAGCTTGCGTGTATTCGTGCGTGCAATACACACTGCAGCTTGCAGGCAGCTCTCTTAGTTTATTAAACGATTCCCACATTTGCTTTGGCGTGCCTTCAAATAAGCGCCCACATCCACCGCTAAACAATGTATCGCCTGTAAAAGCAAGTTCATCATTTGTATAGCAAATATGATCAAGCGTGTGCCCAGGAGTTGCCAAAATATTAAAGTTAATATTAAGCACACTGATGCTTTGACCATCAGTGAGTGCGTGAGTGACGCCTTTAAATGGACTATTTGCGGGGCCATAAACCGATATATCTGGATAGGCGTCAACTAATGCAGCTACGCCATCAGTGTGGTCGTAGTGATGATGCGTAATTAAAATACCACCAAGCGTTAGTTTGTGCTCAGCTAGATACGCTAATACGCTCTGTGCTTGGCCTGGATCGACTACCCATGCTTGGTTACTGTTATCGGTAGTTAAACACCAAATGTAATTATCAGAAAAGGCTTTAATTGCTTTGACTTGCACCATGGTAAATTGCTCTATAAAGTGACACTTACCGCATAGTATAACGAGCTCAAAAAATGAAACCAGCCCTTAGTTTTCAAGAAGGACCCAAACCACTGTCGTGGCAACAGTTTCCTCATGGGGATTATTTGCGCAAAGATATTGAACGCAAAATGGAGCAATGGCTGCCGCGTATGTTTGGCTATCATATGCTTAAGCTAGGTAATTTAAGTGGCGAATTAAATACAAGTATAAGTACGATTAAACACCAAGTGTGTGTTGCAGAGCCTGGGCCTTACACTGGGGTAGTTGCTGACATAGATGAACTGCCATTTTACGAGCACAGTATTGATGCATGCATATTAAGTCACTGCTTAGAGTATCATTCAGACCCACATCACATTTTACGAGAAGCACATCGCACACTTATTCCGGGCGGCTATATAGTAATTACGGGATTTAACCCGTTTAGTTTGTGCGGACTTGCACAAATGCTGCCTTTTAGTGGTCAGAAATTACCATGGACGGGGCGCTTTTTTACACCTGCGAGGGTTAAAGATTGGCTAAACTTACTTGGTTTTGAAATTGTAAGTGACGAACGTTTTATTTATTCATCACTGGCAAGAGGTAATAGGCTATCAAGGTTTGAGTTTTGGCGGACTTTTGCAAAACAGTATTTAAAACCGATGGGCAGTGTTTATATGCTGGTGGCACGAAAAAGAGTTGCGCCACTTACGCCAATAAAACCTAAGTGGCATGCAAGGCCGCAGTTTGCGCCAGTAAAAGGGGCAGGGCTTAGACAAACGTCAAAGCAACACTTTAAATCGTGCGAGCAAGAAAATAATACCAATTGCATTAAATAAGTGATCTACTATAGCGCTAAGAAAATAGCACATTAACAAGGCGAAAATTGTGACATATAGTTGTTCTATATGAATAATTTTTAACGCAGTTAGTGAGTTATTTAATGCGATAGAATGAACATGTTTTTAATAAAATTGGTATAACAGCAACTAGCTTAGAATAAATTAAGGCTGGTAGCCTACATCTTCTAGTAAATCTTTACTGCCAGCGGCATCGCGCGCTAAATCGTCAACTATTTCGTTGTACTTATGGCCGCTATGCCCTTTAACCCATTTCCAGGTTACATTGTGCTCGCTACAGACTTTATCTAGGCGTTTCCATAAATCGACGTTTTTAACCGGCTTTTTAGCTGATGTTAACCAGCCACGTTTTTTCCAGTTAGTGATCCACGATTCAATACCTTGCTTAACATATTGGCTATCGGTTGTTAGATTTACTTCGCATTCTCGAGTGAGTGATTCTAGGGCTACAATAGCCGCGAGCATTTCCATTCGGTTATTCGTTGTGAGTTTATAACCTTGGCTCATTTCTTTTTCGTGGCCGTTATAAATCATAAAAATACCATAACCGCCGGGGCCTGGATTACCTAAACATGAGCCATCGGTGTAAATCTCTACGGTTTTTTGCACTGTTTTACCTTGATCTTATGTACAATAAAGTGATTATAGAAAGATACCAGAATCAGGCTAAATTCGATATGGCACGTAGACAAATAGTTTTAGATACAGAAACCACCGGCATCGACCCTAAACAAGGGCACCGTATTATAGAAATTGGGTGTGTGGAGTTAGTAAATCGCCGTTTAACAGGCAATAACTTTCACGTTTATATAAACCCACAACGCCCAAGCGAAGAAGAAGCAATCGACGTTCACGGTATCACTAACGAATTTTTACGTGATAAACCGTTGTTTCATCAAATTGCCCAAGAGTTTTTCGACTATATTGAAGGGGCAGAGTTAGTTATTCATAACGCCCCGTTCGATGTTGGTCATATGGATAACGAATTTGCGCTGCTTAATCAGGGTTATCCTAAAACAGATACTTTTTGTCAAGTTCTCGACACGCTTAAAATGGCGCGTGACTTGCATCCAGGTCAAAAGAACAACCTTGATGCATTATGTCGTCGTTACGATGTAGATAACGGTAAACGAACGCTTCACGGCGCGCTACTGGATTCTGAGATTTTAGCCGATGTGTACCTTGCCATGACGGGTGGTCAAACAAAGCTAAATTTGAATCAAAATAAAGATGATGGCAGCGAGCAACAGAAGGGCGGTATAAAGCGTTTAAATAGTGATAGAGCCCCATTAGTTGTATTACGAGCAAGCGACGCTGAGCAAAGCGCACACGAAGCACGATTAGATCTTGTAAACAAAGAAGGCGGCCAATGTATATGGCGCGCTGAATAAGGCGATTTAATGAAAACGATGTATTTTGTAACAGCGTTATGTGCAGCTAGTTTATTTACTGGCAACGCATATGGCGTAAAACAAGTAGAAGTGCTCAAGCGCGATGGGCATCAAAATGAGATCCCTTTACTTGATAATCGTTTTCGCATAGATAGCAAAATAGATGAAATAACACTGCTTTTTTTTAGAAAATCAGGTGCACCTGCTGTTATTTTAGTGAGGCCCGATGGCAGTAAGTACTTTGCTACTGACTCAGTTAAAAACCCTAACTTAGATTGGTTTGACGAACTCAGCTACGATTTAGTCACCATAAAAAAACCTATGGCAGGTCCTTGGCAAGTAATAGGCAGTATTTTACCCGACAGCAGAATAGTTGTATTAGGCGAGATATCTCTTGAAGCAGAGCCTCTTCCTTCAATGTTGTTTAGGGGGGAGACAATAAAAATCACCGGAAAAATACTAAATGACGGTGAGCCAATTAACACAAACCTATTTAGAGATGTTGTTAGCCTTAATGTTGACTTTGTAAGTACCAACAATGAAAACTTTGCTAACTTTGGCGCAGGCATTCAAGAAGTAGCTGAATTTAAAGACGATGGACGTGGATTTGATGAGCGCCCTAAAGATGGTGTATTTACCGGCGAGTTTACTTTAGATTTCCCTGCGGGTGAATGGACACCAGAGCTTTACGTTGCGACACCTTTGCTGCAGCGTCGCATTGTGCAAAATACAATAGAAGTGCACGAACCGCCTTTTGTAACCGAAGTCGCGTTAGCAGAGCAAGACACAGACGAGCATCTGTTAACTATAAATATAGACCCAAGTATTGTTAAGCCAGAAACAGTCATCATCCAGGGAAAAATCTACTATCCCAATAACGAAGAGCAAATGTTTACCATAGATGCTGCTGCTAAAGACTCACGACAACTTAGTGTTAAAAATTATGATTGGGGTAGATATAGTGTTGAACTGTCTGTTTTTGGCACTAATATTAATGGCCGTGAATTTATGGCAACGCTGCCAACATATAAATTTGAGATAGAACGACCCATAGAAGCGGTGCCCGAAATTGATCCTGCAACGATTATTACGCCAGATAAAATGATTGAGAGTGAGCCTGTTGAAGAAAAAATGGCCACATCTACAATTATTAGTTTAATTGTAGGCTGCAATACGCTCATTTTATTACTCGGTTGGTTGTTAATTCGTATATTTGTTCAGAAAAAACCGATTAAATTTAAAGTGAAGCTGCCTTTTTTAAAGAAAAAGAAAACAAGTGAAGGTGATGTTGCCGACACAGAAAAAAATCAAGTCGGTAAAAATGGCTCAAAAAATGACAGATCAGGTGAAATTTTAAACCTTTCGATGACAGATGACTAAAAAACCTATAAAAAAACAAAAAAGCCCTTGACGAAATAGGGGTTGGTTCGTATTATTCACGCCGCTGTCAGGGAGACCTAAACAGCAACGGAAATATGGAGTGGTAGTTCAGTTGGTTAGAATACCGGCCTGTCACGCCGGGGGTCGCGGGTTCGAGTCCCGTCCACTCCGCCAATATCGTAAAACTTGTAAGTAAAAGCTGGAGTGGTAGTTCAGTTGGTTAGAATACCGGCCTGTCACGCCGGGGGTCGCGGGTTCGAGTCCCGTCCACTCCGCCAACACTTACACAACGTATGGTTGTAAAACATATTCTTATTATGGAGTGGTAGTTCAGTTGGTTAGAATACCGGCCTGTCACGCCGGGGGTCGCGGGTTCGAGTCCCGTCCACTCCGCCAATAAGAAAAAATAACAGTTTAAATATGCGCTGGAGTGGTAGTTCAGTTGGTTAGAATACCGGCCTGTCACGCCGGGGGTCGCGGGTTCGAGTCCCGTCCACTCCGCCAATACTTACACAACGTATGGTTGTAAAACATATTCTTATTATGGAGTGGTAGTTCAGTTGGTTAGAATACCGGCCTGTCACGCCGGGGGTCGCGGGTTCGAGTCCCGTCCACTCCGCCAATAAGAAAAAATAACAGTTTAAATATGCGCTGGAGTGGTAGTTCAGTTGGTTAGAATACCGGCCTGTCACGCCGGGGGTCGCGGGTTCGAGTCCCGTCCACTCCGCCAATAGGAAAAAATAACAGTTTAAATATGCGCTGGAGTGGTAGTTCAGTTGGTTAGAATACCGGCCTGTCACGCCGGGGGTCGCGGGTTCGAGTCCCGTCCACTCCGCCAACTATTTAAACAATGTTATATTACAAAATTTGTATGCTGGAGTGGTAGTTCAGTTGGTTAGAATACCGGCCTGTCACGCCGGGGGTCGCGGGTTCGAGTCCCGTCCACTCCGCCAACAAATTAAGTAATAACAAGTATAATGATATCTCTGCGGAGTGGTAGTTCAGTTGGTTAGAATACCGGCCTGTCACGCCGGGGGTCGCGGGTTCGAGTCCCGTCCACTCCGCCAATTAAAAAAAATAACAGTTTAAATATGCGCTGGAGTGGTAGTTCAGTTGGTTAGAATACCGGCCTGTCACGCCGGGGGTCGCGGGTTCGAGTCCCGTCCACTCCGCCAATTGATATCATGATTAAAATTAGTAAGTGCATTACCCCATGCACATACCACTGCGGAGTGGTAGTTCAGTTGGTTAGAATACCGGCCTGTCACGCCGGGGGTCGCGGGTTCGAGTCCCGTCCACTCCGCCACTTGTTATTTCCTCAATAACAAGTTTATAAAATTCTTGATTAAATAATTTAGTAAAACATTCTTTGGCTATCAGCTATCAGCTATCAGCTATCAGCTATCAGCTATCAGCTATCAAACACATTCCTTGCACGAACCTGATAATATTCCTTATTATCCGTATCAATACCTATATCAATCTGCCGATGCTCTGGTTAAGTGCTTGTGCATTGCGCTGTATCCCTTCTTTCGTAACTTTGAAACTTTTACCGCAGTTAACTTAACGCCAGGTTTAACCCCAATTCGCTTAATTAAGTAATCTATTTTGATGTAAGAAAAGCATGTCGATAATAAGGAATAATTCGTTATTTAGTTGTTTTCGGCAAATGATCCTGCATTGCTCTACCTCCTGCATCCATGCAGTCGTATATCAGAGACTTTTAACACTGCTAGGCAGGCTCTAAGTATTATTGCTAATTGGTATAGTCATTAACTTTATAGTGTTGTACTTGTAGAGCTCTTGAGAGGGTTTAAGTTTTTACAGGAGTATAGAGATGAATTAAGGGTATTTAATCAATACAGAGCTTTTAGGGTTGGTTAGATGTCAGAGCTGCCTGTTATACCAAGCTGTATAATTATTTAAACAATCTAACGAATTAAACTACTCCATCACGTTGTTAAAACTTTTTATTGTGCACAAAAAAGCCAGCACGTTATATGCTGGCTTTTGGTCTGTAAATGCTTAGCTTAGTTAAGCAGCATCAGCTTCTTTTTTAACGCTATTACGCGCGGCTTTGCCTGCAAGTAAGTCAGCAGGGTCAAAGTCATCAACGTTAATAACATCTAAACGAGATTGCTCAACAGCAGCTAGTTTATCAGCCTCTGCTTGGCTTAATATGCCTGCTTCAAGCCCCATTTGCGCTACTTTATCAAGCTGGAAGAATGGCAGTTTAAGGCCTTTTTCTTTGCATACACGGTCAAATAATGGCTCAACAGCAAGTACGTCTTTAAGCGTTTGCTCTTGACGACCTACAAGGTTAAGCGGCTCATTTGTTAAGTATACATAGCTTGCTAAACGGTTACGCGTTTCACTAGGTACTTGTAGTAGTTGCGCAAGTTTATGCTCAAGTTGGTCAGTTGGTTTACGAACCGGGCGACCAAACGGGAATAACAATACTTTTAACACGGCACGTAGTGGAGCCGAAGGCATGTTATTAATTAAATCAGCAAGTGCACGTTGGCAATGGTAAAGGTGATCTTGGCAACTCCATTTTACTAGAGCAAAATCTTCTTTTTTACGGCCTTCGTCGTTGTAACGCTTAAGCGTTGCAGACACTAAATATAAGTAACTAAGTAAGTCACCTAAACGTGCTGAAATACGTTCTTTACGTTTTAGTGAACCACCAAATACTGCCATGCTAATGTCTGACATAAGAGCAAGTGATGCACTAAAGCGTGACGCTATACGGTAAAACTCAGCGGTTTCGTCGTTGTACGGCACACTTGTAAAACGAGCGCCGGTAAGAGCAAGCCACTTAGTACGTACAAGGTTCGACATAGTAAAACCAATGTGACCCATTAGCGCTTTATCAAATACGTTAAGCGCTTCTTCACGGTCTTCAATTTCGCACGCACCTAGCTCGGTAAGTACAAATGGATGACAGCGAATAGCACCTTGACCATAAATAATCATATTACGGGTCAAGATGTTTGCACCTTCAACGGTAATGGCAATAGGTGCACCTTGATAGCCACGACCTAAATAGTTATTTGGCCCAAGCATGATGCCCTTACCGCCAAGCACATCCATTGCATGAATAGTTGCATCACGCATTTGCTCTGTCAGGTGGTATTTAATAATGGCAGAAACAACAGATGGCTTTTCGCCTAAATCAACAGCACCCGTAGACATACTAACCGCAGCATCAGAGCTGTAAGCGTAACCAGCTAATTTAGCTAGTGACTCTTCAACACCTTCCATTTTACCTATAGGTAAACGGAACTGACGACGAATGCGGCTATAAGCACCTGTCGCAATAGCAATCATTTTAATGCCACCGGCAGAGTTTGACGGCAATGTAATTGCACGACCAACCGATAAACATTCAACCAACATGCGCCAGCCTTGACCAGCCATATCTGGACCACCAATAATATAATCAAGTGGTACGAAAATGTCTTTACCGCGAGTAGGACCATTTTGAAATGGTACGTTAAGCGGGAAATGTCGACGACCAATTTCAACTCCAGGAGTATCCGTTGGAATAAGTGCACAGGTGATGCCTGGCTCTTTATTGTCGCCAATTAGGCCGTCTGGATCTTGTAATTTAAACGCAAGTCCAAGCACGGTAGCCACTGGGGCAAGTGTAATGTAACGCTTATTCCACGTTAAACTAACACCCACAACCTCTTCACCATTCCATTGCCCTTTACATACCACACCGTAGTCTGGAATTGAGCTTGCATCAGAACCCGCTTCTGGCGAAGTTAACGCAAAACATGGAATTTCTTGACCGCTCGCTAGGCGCGGTAAGTAATGATCTTTTTGCTCTTTTGTACCATAGTGTTGTAATAATTCACCTGGGCCTAAAGAGTTCGGTACACCAACAATTGACGAAAGTAATGTTGATTTACTTGTTAGTTTTTGAAGTACACAAGACTGTGCAAATGCAGAAAACTCTAAACCGCCGTATTCTTTTTTGATGATCATGGCAAAGAATTTATTATCTTTTAGATATTGCCATACATCTTGAGGAAGGTCGGTTAACTCGTGCGTTGCTTCCCAATCGTCCAACATGCTACATACTACTTCAACAGGGCCATCAACAAAGGCTTGCTCTTCAATAGTAAGTTTAGGAACTGGGTATTGGTGAAGTTTTTTCCAATCTGGGTTACCGCAAAATAAGTCAGCTTCCCACCACGTCGTACCGGCATCAATAGCTGATTTTTCAGTATCAGACATGCTTGGCGTTACTTTTTTAAACGTAGCAAAAATAGGCTTGATGATATATTGCTGACGAAGGCCAGTAACAGAAAGAGGAACCGCGATGATCAAAAAGATCAACCAGCTAATTAAACCAAAAGCACCTGCAAAGGTACCAATTAATAAAGTTATAGCCGAAACACCAAGTGCTGTGTTCCAACTTGCTCTGTGGTAAACCGCAGTGCAAAGCAACGCGATTAGAACCAGTGTAAATATGAGTGTCATTTTTATTCCTTAATAGAGGTCAGACCACCTCACTTAGAGTAGCGCTAGTAACAGTAATTTTCAAGTACATAACGATGTTAAATTGTAGTAGAAAGTAACTTAAATACGATATTTAATTACCCGACAGAGGAACGCACAATAACTATCGTATAGTCAAAGCATTAACCGTAAGTAGTGTTAACGTAAAAATAAATAAATCTAATAGCAAAATGACACTTTTTAAGTAAGTATAGCCGTTATAGCGGGCTGCAAATTAGTGTACGCTTAATACACAAATATAACGCTATTTATTTTAATGTATGGTTTTTAAGGGTTATTTTATTAATGTGTGAATTACTTGGCATGTCAGCCAATGTGCCTACCGATATTTGTTTTAGTTTTTCAGGCCTTTTAGAGCGTGGCGGAAACACGGGACCACATAAAGATGGTTGGGGTATTACATTTTACGAAGGTAAAGGCTGTAGAACCTTTAAAGATCCTGAGCCGAGTTATCAATCTGAAATTGCAAAGCTCGTCAAAGCATACCCCATTAAAAGTGTCTCGGTTATTAGCCATATTCGCCAAGGTAACCGCGGGAGAGTATGCCTTGAAAATACTCATCCTTTTACGCGAGAGTTATGGGGGCGCGAGCTTACTTACGCTCATAACGGGCAGCTATCTAATTATCATGATTTAAAACCGCAGTACTATCGCCCAGTAGGTAACACCGATAGCGAACTCGCTTTTTGTTGGTTACTTGATAAAATTCGTGAAAAATACCCAAAGCGTCCAAGTAATATGGCGTCGGTTTTTAGATACGCCGCTAAGCTTTCGCATACCCTTCGTGAAAAAGGGGTGTTTAATATGTTATTGACCGACGGGGTGTTTGTTTTAGCGTATTGCACTAATAACTTACATTACATAACGCGCCGTGCGCCATTTGGTAAAGCAACGTTGATTGATGCCGACATGGTGGTTGATTTTCAACAAGAGACTACACCAAACGATGTAGTAACAGTTATAGCTACAAGGCCTTTGACGAATGATGAGCGTTGGCAAAAAATGGAGCCGGGGGAATTTGCATTGTTTAAAATGGGTGAGCTAATTTAGCCCACCTATTTTAAATATTAACTTTAGTTTAATTAAATTTAGTTAGCTTCTTGAGGTTGTTGTGCTGTTGCAGGCGCAACAGCTGTAGGCGCAGTAACAGTAAATGAATTCATTTGAACTTCAAACTGCTCCATACCTTTTTCGCCTTTCCACATACGTACCAGCATGTAATCCATTTCTGGCGCAAACCATGCAATTGCTTGGCGTTTATCGTTATCGTATAAACGTTTTACTTTAATGGCTTCTACATTACCGATAGGTAGGGAGATCATCTCTTTTTCAACAACTTCAAAGTTGTAGTCGCGGCGGTTACCTTTTTTGTCTATAAGCGGGAATGAAAAGCTCGTTTCGCCTTTTTTCAATCCTTCGCGCACTTGCACTTGGTATGAAATAGCATCCTGAAATTCATCAGTCCATTCGCATTTAAGTGGGTATTCGCTAGCGCTGCTAGTCACTACTTTGTTTGTTGTATCAAAATCAATTTTATAATCTTTATCTGGGCCTGTACCGGTGCGGATCATATTGTAATGATGCGGGGTAACCTTGCCATCTTTAAAGGTAAACTTTGATGTTTCTTCACGAGAATCAGAGAAAATCATCCACTCAATATTGCTGTGGTATGTTAGTTCATAAGTATCGTCGCCCATTTTTTTGAGCTCACGAACAGCCTCACCATGATTTTTACCTTTGCGTAAAATATCGTAGTTAGCTTGATATTGGGTCAATTCGCCTGCAATTAGGCTAGTTGGAAGTAAAGCGCCCGCACATAACAACAGGGCACTTATTTTTTTATTGTGAGTAGTGCGCGCCGTGTGCAGGAAGTTGTTTTTTGTCAAGAACTGCATAATCTGCTTCCATAGTAAGTCTGTGTTCACTGAACCACTTGACCACCAAAGGATAAATTATATGCTCTTGCTCATGCACGCGTTTTGCTAATGTTTCTGCTGTATCATCCTTGAGTACAGGTATTTGCGCCTGAAGAATAACGGGACCGCCGTCTAATTCTTCAGTAACAAAGTGAACACTTACGCCATGAACATCGTCTTTTGCATCAATTGCTCTTTGGTGGGTATTCAGCCCCTGATACTTAGGCAACAAAGATGGATGAATGTTCAACATTTTTCCAACATATTTTTGCACTAAGCCAGGAGTAAGAATACGCATAAACCCAGCTAATACAACTAGATTTGGCATAAAAGAGTCGATAACGTTCATTAATTGCGCATCGTACGCTTCGCGCGAGTCAAAATCTTTATGACTGAGCACTTTTGTAGCAATACCTGCTTTTTTTGCACGCTCTAGGCCATAAGCGTCTGCTTTGTTACTAATAACAGCCGCTATATGTCCGTTTATCTCGCCACGTTCGCAGGCATCGATGATGGCTTGTAAATTAGAGCCACTACCTGAGATTAAAACTACCAGACGAGTCGGTGCCATTACTTAGCACCACCTACAATTTCAACTTGTTCTTCGCCAGCTGCGGCATCTTGAATTTCACCAAGGTGCCATGCATTTTCGCCCAAGTCTTTTAGCATTGTTAAGCTTTGCTCAAGTTTGTCTGCAGGAACTACTAAAACCATACCTACACCACAGTTAAATGTACGGTACATTTCGTGTGTAGTAATATTGCCGTTTTCTTGTAGCCAGTTAAAAATAGGTGGCCACTGCCAGCTATCACCTTTAACTACAGCTTTTGCTGAAGCGGGTAATACACGTGGAATGTTTTCCCAAAAACCGCCGCCAGTAATATGCGAAAGCGCATGTACGTCAACGTTTTTGAATAACTCAAGTAAAGGTTTTACGTAAATACGAGTAGGCTCAAGTAAGGTTTCGCCTAATGTTTTACCTTCAAAGTCAGCGCTGGTATCAGCTTTTGACACTTCAAGTACTTTACGAATTAAAGAGAAGCCATTTGAATGAGGGCCGCTTGAAGCAAGTGCAATAAGCTGATCGCCTGCTGCTACTTTTGTGCCATCAATAATTTTTGATTTTTCTACAACGCCTGTACAAAAGCCTGCCATGTCGTAGTCTTCACCATCATACATACCTGGCATTTCAGCTGTTTCGCCACCAATTAGGGCACAACCTGAAATTTCACAACCTTTGCCAATACCTGTAACTACGTCAGCTGCTGTGTCTACATCTAGTTTACCAGTTGCATAGTAATCTAGGAAAAACAGGGGTTCAGCACCTTGAACAATTAAGTCGTTTACACACATTGCAACTAAATCAATACCAACAGTATCGTGTTTTTTTAAGTCGATTGCTAAACGTAGTTTAGTACCAACGCCATCTGTGCCTGCAACTAATACTGGTTGCTTGTAGCCTTCAGGAATTTCGCAAAGTGCGCCAAAACCACCAATTCCGCCCATTACTTCAGGACGACGAGTTTTTTTAACTACGCCTTTAATACGCTCAACAAGTGCATTACCAGCGTCGATATCTACGCCCGCGTCTTTATAGCTTAGAGACTGTTTTTGTTCGCTCACAGGTTTTCCTCAAAATAGTTGTTTTGGGTTGCTTAGAAACGCGCGTATTTTACAACAATTGCAAGGTCGCGGCTAGCTCAAATGTAATTTTGAAATAATTAACAAGGACACTTGTCCGCTGTCTGTTGTTTAAATAAACAAAAAAACGCCCGTAGGCGTTTTTTTAGTATTAAAGGCGTTAAATTAACAGCTATGCTTTTGCGGTTAATATGGCTCGAAGTGGAGCGGGGTAGCCTTCAATTGTTTTACTTGTATCGTTTGGATCTAAAAAGTCGATTAACGATTCGTTTTCCATCCAATCGGTTTTGCGTTGCTCTTCAAGCGTGGTAATAGCGCAATCTTTTATTTGCACATCTTTAAAGCCAGCGCGTTCCATCCAGAGTTTTAATGCTGCAGTACTTGGAATAAACCAAACGTTGCGCATTTTAGCGTAGCGGTCGGTAGGGACTAATACTGTGTTTTCATCACCTTCAATTACTAGCGTTTCAAGTACAAGTTCGCCGCCGGGGCGAAGCTGCGCCTTTAACTGCGCTAAAAAGTCGATAGGTGAGCGACGATGATAAAGTACGCCCATCGAAAAAACCGTATCAAACGCTTTAAGCTCAGGTAATGCTTCAACGCCTAGTGGCAGTAAATGCACGTTTTCGTCTGGATTGTAGTGTTTAATTGCTTGAAACTGACATAAAAATAAATCAGACGGATCAATACCCACTACAAACTCTGCGCCTTCACCGCGCATACGCCATAAATGATAACCTGAACCACAACCAATATCTAAAACAGTGCGACCTTTTAATGGCTCAATATGAGGCAGGAGTCTGTCCCACTTCCAATCACTGCGCCACTCTGTGTCTATTTCAATACCGTGCACACTAAATGGGCCTTTGCGCCATGGCATCATGCGTTTTAATAAATGCATGGCTTGCTTTTGCTCGCCATCACTCATCTCCCCTGGGGCGCCAATTTCTACCTTAGTAGAAATATCAACGTGCGAAGTTGCCACCTCTGGTAAGTTTTTAAGTACTTTTTGCCATTTAGGTAAATCACCGTGGCTAGCCTCGTTTTGCCAATGTTTTAATTGTGCAGGAAGGGTTTCTAGCCAGTGACTAAGTGGGCTTTGTGCGATAGATGCGTAAAATTGGTTAAACCATTGAGACATGGATGACTCTCTTTATTTAATTGCTACCATTGAGCAAAAATTAAAACATTGATACCACACTTGAGTTTGGCTAAAACCAATATCTTGTAAGCGAGTAAAGTGAGCGCTTAGTGTATCTGGGCGCATAACGTTTTCGATGGCGGTACGCTTTTGGCTTATTTCAAGCTCAGAGTAACCATTGTGTCGTTTAAAGTCGTGGTGCAAATCAATCAATAAATTGTCGCATTGCTCGTTTTCAGCTTTAATTTTTTCGCTTAACAGTAATACGCCGCCAGGTTTTAAATTAGCGTATATTTTTTCCAGCACAGCTTGGCGCTGCGCATGTGGAATAAACTGCAACGTAAAGTTCATTGCTACTACTGAGGCGTTTTGAATCTCAAGCTCGTTAATATCGCCCAAAGTAACAGTAACAGGCACATCTGATTTAAAGCCTTGTAAATGTACCTTACAACGCTCAACCATAGCTTGAGAATTATCTACCGCTATTATATGGCAGTTATCGGTGCGAATATTTCGTCGCATGCTAAGTGTTACTGCGCCAAGTGAGCAGCCTAAATCATAAAGATTTGAGTTACTTTGTGCGTATTCACCGGCAAGTTTACCCATTGTACTGACAATCGTTGCGTAGCCCGGTACCGAGCGCTGAATCATATCTGGAAAAACTTCGACTACATTTTGGTCAAAGCTAAAATCTTTTACTTGTTGCTCAGAGGCATAAATACTGTCTTTTATGGTCACGAAGGCAGTCTCTTTGTAAATAATGGCGCTATTTTAACATTTTATACTGGATAGTCAGTGATAAATTCAGTAGCTTGACTAGAATTATGAATAATAAGTATAAAAGAGAAGATTAAATGAGCAAAAGTAAGGTCATCAGCACAGACGATATATTAGCAACCCTTTGTCATTCAGTGACAGGCGTACTCACATCAGCCAGCGGTAATGGTATTAGCTACTCAGCCATGGTGCAAAAAATAACACGTACATGTATGCGACCAGATATTGGCTGCTTTGTTTTATTTGACGGCGGTTTTACAGGGCTTGTAATTACCAACTTTACTTCGCAAGCGGCGATGGAAATTTATGGCGATTACATGCGCAACATGGGGATGCCAGAAGATGAAATAGCACATAGCCATTTATCAGACGACGTATCAAACGTACTAGGTGAGTTGATGAATCAAATTGTTGGCGACTTTACGTCTAAAGTGCGCGAGCAGCTACATACTTCAATTACGCAAAACCAGCCAAAAATGATGGCAATAAACAAGCAAGTGCAAATATCGGTAGATACCACCATGGATCGCCCGCAAGCCCGCCGCGTAACATTCACTACAAGTAAACAAAATATCTTTTACTTGGAATTAGCGATGGATAAAACAGAGTTTATTAAATTACACGACTTTGATATTGCAGAAGCACTAGACCCTGATGACATAATTGAAAACGAAGCACGTAAAAAAGCGGACAAAGAAAAAGCATCTACCGCAGTAGAGCAAGACGATGCCGATGACGACTTTATGGCAGGCTTAGGACTTTAATTATATGTAGGTTGGGTAGAGCGAAGCGAAACCCAACGACTGCTCAGCTATTAATCTTTAGTTATGAGTGTTCGGGTTAGTGATTAAAATAAAAGCGCGATTTATATCGCGCTTTTTCGTCATGTTAGCTTTATTTGAATAAGTAAACCTACTCTTTAAACTTATAACCCACACTATAAACCGCAGCTATTGGGTTTAGTCCTGCTTGAATGTCGTTAATCTTTTTTCGTATATTTTTAATGTGTGTATCTATGTTGCGATCGGAGATGTCGGTTGTGTCGCTGTATACGTTATTAATAATATCTTCGCGGGTAAAAACACGCCCTACGTGACTTATAAATAGTAAAAAGATTTTAAATTCGACGGCGGTAAAGCCAATGCTTTTTCCGTTAAGGCGTGCTTCGAAATCGTCTTTGTGCAATTGAAAATTATTATGATTGATGATATTTGTTTTAGGCTGGCTGGTTCTTCTTAGTACGGCTTTTATGCGTGCTATAACTTCTTTAGGGCTGAAAGGTTTGCATATGTAGTCATCGGCGCCGAGCTCTAAACCCAGTAAGCGGTCTATTTCTTCACTTTTTGCGGTAAGCATAATAATAGGCACACTTGAAAAGACTCTAATTTGCTTACATAGCTCTGTGCCATCAACATCTGGCAGCATTAAATCAAGAAGTATTAAATCTACAGCGTTTTGTTTTACAAAACTAACTACACCTTTGCCGCTATTAAAGTGCTCAGTTTCGTAATTTTGTTGCTTAGCATAGGCAATAAGTACCTCTGCAATGTTTTCTTCGTCTTCAACGATAAGTATTTTTTGTGATGCCATTATTTTAACCTAAAAGTGTCAGCGTTATTTTTACTTCTAGCCCACCAAGTGGTGAGTTGTGCAACGATATTTGACCGCCATGTGCCTCTACTATTTGTTTGCAAAGTGCAAGTCCTAAGCCCGAGCCGCCGTGCTCTCGGCTTCGAGACTTTTCAACGCGATAAAAACGCTCAAACAATTTTTGTAATTCGTTTGGTAAAACACTTGGGGCTGAGTCTTGTAAAATAAGCTCAATGTTATTGGGTGTTTTGTTGGCAAGTATTATTACTTGCCCACCTTTATGCGTGTATCTGCAGGTATTTTCTAACAGGTTTGAAAATAATTGCACAAGGCGTTCTTTATCGCCATTTATTATACATTTGCCGGCTTTGGTTAAACTTTTGCTGTCTACATTTAATTCACGCTCTTTAAAGCGAGCGGTGTAGTTTTCAATTGATTGCTCAAAAATGTTTATTAAATCAATGTGTGCATTGCTATAGGTTAAATTAACGCTATCTGTTTGTGCTAGTTGGGCTAGGTCGTCAACAATGTGACTTAAATTATCTACTTGGTTTATGAGTAAATTAATGCGCTTTGTATCGGCTGTAAATACGCCATCTTGTACGGCTAGTAAATGCGAGCGTAGTACGGTAAGTGGGGTTCTTAATTCGTGGGATGTGTCTGACACCCATTGAAATCGCATTTGTTGGTTTTGCTCAAGCGTGTGGGCTAAGGCGTTAAAGTTGTTGGATAGGGTACCTAGCTCATCTTTACTAGAGGGGATGATTCTGCTGGCAAAATTTCCTTTTGTTAACTCATCGGTGCCAGTCACTATTTGCTTTATTGGTTTTATTAAATGGCGAGATAACACAATAGCCATAATAAATGCGAGCACAATAACGAGTAATGTGATCATAAAATAGTTATGAAATTGCGCTGCTAAAAACGCTTTTGTTGGGCTACTTTGCACAAGTTTTGAAGGGACTAAACCTATCCAGCCTATAACGTTATTGTTTAATAAAATAGGTTCTATATGTGGGTTGTCGTTTAAATTAGCCCTACCAATAACAACCTTTTTATTTTGATCATATAAACTTATACGTTGCCCTGTTTTAAGGGAACCTGCAGGTAAGTGTACCCACAATAAAGAAGGCGTTGCATTGCTGTTATTTGGTTTGGGTGGGGTGCTTGTGTGTTTATTCGCTTTGGGCTCGCCTGGCTTTTTTTGCGGCTCTACAATAGAGCGCCATAATTGCGTGCTTTGTGTAATGGGTTGCCAACTGCCTAATCCGCTATAAAGCTCAATAAGTTGATGCTTAACCATTGCTACATGTTTTGTTTCTTCTTGTTCAACAAAGTCGTTAAAACCTGACGAAAAGGTCATGTATATAAACACAAACATAAGCCCAACAAGGGCGATATTAGTGATAAAAAAAGCTAAAAAGAATTTATGTATTAATTTCACTGATTGGCAAATAGTAAAAATCATGACGTTAACGTACCAAGCAGTATTGCATATTGATTATGTGCCTACAATTAGCGTATTTAGGGAGTTGCTTACTAAAATCCTTTTTAAGTAAGCTTTTAGGTATGTTGATTCTTGGGCTAGAACTTTATTTTTGCGGTATCGCCAGCACCCAGTAACTTATATTGTGGTTTTACAAAGCTTGCGTGTACTGCGCCTAAACTTTTAGGGAACGATATGGCAAGCTCATCTACTGTTGTAAATGTGTGCTTCGCTTGAAAAACAATTTCTAGGTCGTGCGCTTCGTTGCTGCTGGTGGTAAAAGCGACGCGTTCAAACACGATAATTTGCTGATTTACACGTAAGCTCGTTTTTTGTTTAAGTGCATTTTTTACAAACTCTTCTTGTTGCTCGGCACTTAAGTTTGTAGGCATAAGCTTATCAATATCGCCCATAAGCCATGCTTGCTCGCTTTGCAGCGCTGAAATTAAATGCTCAGCATTAGTTAATACTTTAACCTCAACTTGCCCGTCTCTTAAAATTACTTGGGCTGTTGTGTTTTTTAATACATGTGCGCTCACTTGAGCGCACATACTTGTTAAAATACACGCTAGCATTAGCCATTTTAATTTTTTAAAAAAATACATAATTACTACCTTTTATTGAAGCGGAGACCTTTTTGTTTATTGAGGTTGCTCAATAGTTACTTTACAAATAAGGGTGTTGTCGGTTTCTAAGTCTTCGCCCCATATGAACTTTGCGTTTTTATCCCAGTTAATATCGTCGTAACCGTCTTTTGGTCCTACATCGGCAAAGTTGTGCTCTACTGCATTAGCCCAATTCGTATCGTCAAAGTTACTTTGCAGCCAGTTAGTTGGTGCTTCTTTTGACATAAACGCACAAGCGCCTTCGCCCGCTACAGGGTTTGTTTCGCTTTCGCATAATTTGTTAAGCGGCGCTTTGTGAAGTATTTCGCATTTAAAGCTTTTATTGCTTACCGCAATTACTTTATTTGTATCGGTGTTGGTAAGTTGCATAATAAAACCGCCATCACCCATTTGCTGATTTTTAGCACCGATGTATTCAAGCCCTGTGTCGTTTTGCTTAAAGTCTTTAATTATTAAATTAAGCTCAATAGGGTAGTTTGCAGAAAACGTAATGCTTTCGGCATTAAATGAGCGTTCTGTGGTTATAGGCACAGAATCTTCAACAAGTAACTGCTCGCCTATGTAGGCTGTAAACCAGTTATCAGCCCATGCTTCTAGCTTTAAGTTGTGCTTGCCTGTAATGGTAGGATTTGTATTTTTCTTAGTGACTGTAGGAGTAAGGTGATTTGGTTGCGGACCTCTACAAAATGTACCTGTTTGAACTTTGCCACCATTACTGATGGTTTTTTGTTTAAAGCTATAGCAGTCTTTTCCCTGTGATGCAGGGCTGTAGGTAGTAAAGTAGTTTTCGCCTTTATATGAGTAGCTCATTGTACGGCTGCCGTTTTCAGAGATTGTGTGCGTTAAGTTTTCAACGTCTCCTTGTGGCGGGCGCAGATCGGCTCTTATACCTTGAGTATCGCCACTCAGTGGTGCCACTCTTGGTAATTTTGCGGTATCTACTTCACCTACTAAGCACTGAATAATATACGGCGGCGTAGCTGATGTTTGGTAGCGATAGCCAAATGTGTCATCGGTTTGTCCGTTACATACATCAAGGTCACCTTTGGCAATTGCACTACCGTCTGGGTTTTTACTGCTATACAGCGGGTAACCATCGTAAGCCCAACCAATAATGGCATCGCTTGATTGGTTTTTCATTGTGTCAATCATACACGTTGGCGATACATGATAATGGTAGTCATCACCTCGTCCTGCGTGTCCGCCACATATATCTAACTGTCCAAGTGCTAAAGTGTCGTGTTTTTCATCGTAGCTATTTACGTCCAGTTCACCTTGCGAAGAATAGTCGTATATTGGTACGCCATTAACGGCAACACCTACGGCTGCATCAATTGTTGTTATTGTTTTTGCTTTTTTCGGGTTTAACTTTATAGGTGCGGCGTAGTCTTTAGCTGGAACGGGTATTTGCTCGTTAGTACCTGTAATACCTGTCATTACGTCATGATCAGGATAAGTAGATGAGGCAATATAAGCATATTGTTCATCGCACGTAACAGATACGCTTTTATTAAACCCTGCATTACTTACTGATTGTGTAATAGCATCGCAACGAGGTGATTTTACGTTAGCGGTTAAATATGATTTATCAGGCTTTGGTTGCTCATTTGGTTTTAGTCTTGTATTAGGTTTGTGCTCGGCGCTACTGGCGCTTCGCGAGTATTTAACCGTCATACTTGCAGTATCGAGCGTAATATCTTTTACAGCAGCGAGTAATGCTGAGCGATCTACCTTTGTATCGCTATTAAAGGTAACCGGTGCAGATAATGCGTACACAGTATAAGTATAGCTTTTTTCACCCGGGCCTTTAGAGCAAGGTGGCGCGTATTGGTTTAAATCGTTTACGCTATTAGAGCCTACTTCACCGAGAGTTTCGCCCGCTTTAATTTGTGTTTTATTGGCGGTAATATTATACATGGTCCAATACCAATGCATTCCCTCTGGCGCTTTATGATCCATAATTAACGCATAATATTTGGTTGTGTTAGGTGCACCGCTCCAGTTAAGTGGAGGGCTAATGCTTTGCCCATCGCATGTATAAGTAATAGGCAAATCACCGCCATCGCTTACCTTTGAGCTTGTTAGAGTAAAATCATTGAGGTTTGATTGTTCAAGTGATTGGCTGTTTTGCTCGTTGCAGGCACTTAAGGTTAAGCAGCACAGTGCACTGAGTAAAAAGGCATAGGTATTTTTCATCATTTAAAACTCCAAAGATTAAGAGTACATAGAAAGAATTAGCTATTAAGAGTGTAGTTCTCAAATGTAGGGCAATTATGTAGTTTTAAACTTTTTTGTTTTTATTAAGGGCAGGCGTTAAGTTGTGAGTTGCTTACGGGGATAAAAGACTGGGTATGAACGCTTGGTTATGGAAGGAAATATTAACTTAAGCATGGGCGTTATTTTCACTCAGTTAAACAACGGTAAAACCCTTATTTTAAATAAGGATTTTCTCCCATTGCGACGACCACACAAAAAATTCTTAAATCTAACTCTAGCTGGTGATAACTCGGCTCCATATGGCAGCAAAGTTGATAAAAGCCTTTGTTGTGATCTTTTTCTTTAAAGTGGGCGAGCTCATGTACCACTAACGCTTTTAATAATGGCTCGGGAGCGCGCAGTAAGTCGCTGTTTATCGCTAAATCGTGCTTACGGGTTTTACCTTGCATTCGATACGTATGTGTACCAAGTGCGTTGGTGACCATGTCGCCTTGCTTTTTAAATGCTGCGCGCCCAAACGGTGGTGCATTTTTTAAATACTGTTTTTTAAGCTCGGTTGCGTAGTTATAAAGTAGTTTATCGCTAGTAATGGTATGTGCTTGCGGGTACTTTTTAAGTAAGTAGTCACATACCTTTTTGTTATTTATAAGGCTTAATACTTGCTCAACAATGTTAGCTGGGTAGCCGGTAAAGTAACGTGCGTATTCACTCATTATTATTGCTCTGTCGTTTTACTTTTAAAAAAGTGCTTGCTGGTGGGCTTCTTTTTCGCCAGTAAATGGGTTTAATGCTTTGTGATTATAACCAAGGTCCTTACAAAACTGCCTGGCTAATAAAGGTGCTTCTCGGTTATCTGCCGTATGAAAAAACACATAAGGCGTTTTTCCTTCATCAAGCCATTGTTTTACTTTACTCAGCCACGGTTTATAAAAGGGTTTATAGTCGTTTTCTAAGTCAGCTATTACAAAGCGCGCCATGGGCTCTGAGCCAGTAGCTATTGCATGTACCGGTAAGTGGGGCTTTTTTTGCTGTGCATCTATTAGCGCTTCGGTTGTTGGTTTTACCGCAAATAGGGCGCGAGTATCCATCGATATACGATTTATGTTGTTTGCCATTAATAACTGATTAAGCGCTATTTCGGCTTCGCCCTTTTGAAAAAACGCAGTATGACGTACCTCTACACCGTAATTAACCTCTTTTGGTAATAGGCTAATAAATTGTGCGAGTTTGGGTAAGTCACCAGGACCAAATGCTTTAGGTAATTGCAGCATGATTTGCCCGGTTTTTTCTAAAATAGGGGAGAACAAGTTAAGCCAATCAGTGAGCTCGGTTTGAACATTAGTTAGGTGCAGCTCGTGGCTAAAGCGACGATTAAACTTAAACGTAAATTTAAAATCGTCGGGTACGCTGTTTGCCCAGCGCAATACGGTGCTTGGCGCAGGATCAGCGTAAAAGCTGGTATTGCCTTCAACAGAGTTAAAGTGTTGTGCGTATTGACTAAGCATATCGGCGCTTTTACATTGGCTTGAAAATAAATTGCCTTTCCATGCATTACTCGACCACTGCGGGCATCCAATATATAACATACAAACTAGCGCCTTATTATAAAGTGGCAATAGTGTAGCAAATAACAAAACAAGCTGCTGTAAATTCAGGGGCAAAAGCCGTACACGGCTAGGGCGTGTTGAGCTTTGTGGATTGAAATTTGTTCAATCTAGGGGCGATTTAATCGCGGCGCGAGGTTTGTAACCTAGTGGGCTAAGTAAAAACCGAGTAACAAAGAGTTAATCGTCCCTAGAAAGAACCCAAAGGGCAGCGCATGTTTGGCATTTATGCTGCGTTATCGCCTATTTATGGGGAGTAACCACACTACATAGGCTCTGCCTTGCCTAAAAGCCAAACCGTCTGCTGCAAATTCAACCACCAACGTTCAACGCGCCCTAGCATCTTAATGTTAGTTGAGTATAATGCAGGGCTTAATTTGATTATTTTTAGATTGCTAGCGGCTTTATTTGTATTGTGGTGACCTGTTTTTTAAATCACACGCCTTAAAACAAATAAATATAACCGTTTAAGCCTTTTATCTGACAGGAAAACTATGCGCTCTATATATTGCGGACAGCTAAATAAAACTCACATAGATCAAGAAGTTGAACTATGTGGCTGGATCAACAAACGACGTGACCTTGGTGGACTTATCTTTGTCGATTTACGCGATAGAGAAGGTTTAGTACAAGTTGTATTCGACTCTGACATTGAAGAGTTAATGAGTTCAGCTAACACACTTCGCCAAGAATTTTGTGTTCAGCTAAAAGGTACTGTACGTGCACGCCCTGAAAGCCAAGTAAATAAAGATATGGCAACAGGTGAAATTGAAGTTTTAGGTACTGAGCTTACAATTATTAACCGCTCTGAACCGCTACCACTTGATTTTAACCAAGTAAACTCAGAAGAGCGTCGTTTAAAATACCGTTACTTAGACCTACGTCGTCTAGAAATGAGTGACCGTATTAAATTACGTGCTAAAGCAAGCAGCTTTGTTCGTCGCTTTTTAGATGAAAATGGCTTTTTAGACATCGAAACACCTGTACTTACTAAAGCAACGCCAGAAGGCGCACGCGATTACTTAGTGCCAAGCCGCGTTCATAAAGGTAGTTTTTACGCTTTACCACAGTCTCCACAGTTATTTAAGCAATTGTTGATGATGTCGGGTTTTGACCGTTACTACCAAATTGTTAAATGTTTCCGTGATGAAGATTTACGTGCCGATCGTCAACCAGAATTTACCCAAATAGATATAGAAACCTCGTTCATGAGCTCTGATCAAGTACGTGGTATGACTGAAAAAATGATCCGCGAGATGTGGCAAACATTGTTAAACGTTGATTTAGGCGATTTTCCAATCATGCCTTACAGCGAGGCAATGAGCCTTTACGGTTCTGATAAACCAGATTTGCGTAACCCAATGAAATTGGTTGATGTTGCAGATTTAGTTAAAGACGTAGAGTTTAATGTTTTCTCAGGTCCGGCTAACGACGAAAAAGGTCGCGTTGCTGTGTTAACTGTACCGGGTGGCGCTAAGCTTTCTCGTAAACAACTTGACGATTACACTAAGTTTATTGGTATTTACGGCGCTAAAGGTATGGCGTGGATGAAAGTAAATGACCACACTGCAGGCGCTGAAGGTGTTCAATCACCAGTGGCTAAGTTTTTAAGCGAAGACGTAATTACTAAATTACTTGAGCGTACTAATGCACAGTCTGGCGATATCATTTTATTTGGTGCCGATAAGCGCAACACAGTAAATGAAGCAATGGGCGCACTGCGCGTTAAGATTGGTGTTGACTTAGAAATCACTAACCTTAATAGTTGGGCACCACTTTGGGTTGTAGACTTCCCAATGTTTGAAGAAGATGACGAAGGCACATTACATGCTGTGCATCATCCATTCACTGCACCAAAAGATATTACTGCAAGTGAGCTTGAAGCAAACCCTGCTGCGGCTATTTCAGATGCCTACGACATGGTATTGAACGGCTACGAAGTGGGTGGCGGTTCGGTACGTATTCATAATGCAGATATGCAAGAAACTGCATTTAGAATTTTAGGTATTAACGAGCAAGAGCAACAAGACAAGTTTGGCTTTTTACTTGATGCACTTAAATACGGCACACCACCACATGCAGGTTTAGCATTTGGTCTTGACCGTTTAGCAATGCTTTTATGTGGTACCGATAACATTCGTGACGTTATTGCTTTCCCTAAAACAACACAAGCGTCGTGTTTATTAACCAACGCGCCAAGCAAACCTAACCTTGACTCGTTAGCTGAACTTGCAATAAGTGTTGTAGAAAAAGCGATACCTAACGAAGAGTAATCTTTGTTTCGCTTTTTTGAGCTAAATTTAAAAACCCTTAAGTTATATGCTTGAGGGTTTTTTTATGGTTAAATTTGCTGCAGAGTGTATTTTAAACGAACAGATGAAAAGGAATTATTATGTCGATCAATGCAACCTTATTTGGTGAGTTTTTAGTTTTTATTATTGTGCTGTGTATTCCTATTTTTGCTGTAATTAGCTATAAAATAGGTAAGCGTAAAAGTACTATGCCGGGTGTTTTAGCTTTTGTGGGTGGCTGTTTAGCGCTATTTCCACTATTTGCTTTGATTTTTATTGCAGTGCTTGCGCTTAAAAAAGATTTACCTAAAAGTAATGGCTACACGGGTTAAATTTAATAGGTGAATTGTGTTGTTAAGTAACAATAACCAGTATTTTGATGAGCAATTTAATGCTTTGCAGTACGCAGAGCAGCTAACTGAAAACTCTGAGTTTGAAGAATGTATATTTATCGATTGCGACTTTTCAGGCGGGCAGTTTAAAAATTGCCGATTTATAGAATGTAGTTTTAAAAACTGTAATTTATCGTCACTAAAATGGAACTACAGCTCGCTTGAAAATGTAAGTTTTAGCCACTGTAAATTAAATAGTTTGCAATGGGCTGATGTAGATTGGCCAGCGCTTAGTATTAACGCACCGGTGAGTTTTAATTATTGCGAGCTCAGTAATAGTTCTTTTTTTGAATTAACCCTCAAAGCCCTCAAACTAACACACTGCTTTGCCAAAAATGTTGATTTTAGACACGCTGATTTAAGCGGTAGTGAATTTACAGGAACAGATTTTCGCGATAGTGAGTTTTTTCAAACTAACTTAACAAAATGTGATTTTGTAGGTGCTACAGCGTTTAATATAGATTTGAATAATAATATTTTAGCGAATGCTAAGTTTGATCGCTTCGAAGCACTTAATTTGCTTACCAGCCTTAATATAGAATTGTGTGATTAATTTAGTTTAATATGATTACATATCTAGAAGCGACAGCTTGGCTGGGCTTCTAGATACTGCGTGACTGGGTAATTAACGGCTTGGGCCATTTTTATTACGTGCACTGGCAAGCTGTCTTGCGATTTCTAATAACGCAGGTGAAATATCTTCAGCGCCATCTTTAATTAGTTTTGTAACGTCACCTGACGAAAACAAACCGTCACGCGGTGATTTAATACCTAACTCACGAACAAAATCCTTCGTTTTACCTGTGCTGCCTGTTTCAATAAACTTAAAAATAATACGTTCATTGTTGTTTTTAGCAGGTGCTTTTAGTGTTTCGATTTCGTCATGTATTGCAGTTAATTTGTCTTCTAGGATTTCTATACGTTCTTGAATGCTATTGTATGATTTCATTTATTGGATCTTTTACTAAATATATTTAAACAATGGCGGCTATTATCGCATAGTTTGACAATAGAGAATGCAAAGCTATAAAGTAAAAGTTATTTTTAATTAAAAACAATAATTTATATAAATTTAAATATGCAAAAAACACTTAAAAAGCTTTTTATATTAAGCGCACTAGCTCTAAGTACATCAGTTATAAGCACATCAGTAATAGGCGCAACAAGCTATGCAAACGATGGCGTTATAACTGATGAAAGCCGCAATCGCACTATTCCTATCAATATTACATTACCAAGTAACAATGCTAAGTGTACAGCTCAAGTAAAATGCTCTGTAGCGTTTATTAATGCGGGCTACGGGATTAGCCATAACGAATACACGTTTGCTAGTAATGTGTTTAATCAGCGTGGATACTTAACAGTAGCCGTTGCACATAAATTAAAAACCGACCCTGACCTTAATCGTGAGCAGCCTTACTTAACAACACGTATGGAAAATTGGCACCGTGGCGTAGTAACGCTTAAGTTTTTAGTTAATGAGCTATCGAGTAAATACCCAGCGTACGACTTTACAAAACTCACCTTATTTGGGCATTCTAATGGCGGTGATATTTCCGCATTATATGGCTCTATTTATCCAAACGAAGTTAGCACTATTATTACGCTCGATCATCGCCGCATGTTGATCCCGCGCAATAAAAACATTCGCGTACTTACACTTCGCGGTAGTGATTACCCAGCTGATGCGAATGTGTTGTTAAACGATTCAGAGCTGGATGCGTTTCCTGTTACACAAACACTAATAGAAAAATCGCGCCATAACGATATGTACGATGGTGGACCAAAATGGCTGGTGGATAGAATGAGTAAAGAAGTAGGGGCGTTTTTAGATACTAATAAGCTTTAGGAACGAGTAACAATGGAATTATATGAGCAAGTAGGCCGTAAATTTGTAACTGGCATTTATACTTGTGATCTCAAAGGTTCAATTTGGACAGAAGCTTTTAAATTTATATTAAGATCATATGACGAGTTACATATTAAAAAAGATAAAGTTCATCTTATTTGGACTGAGAACGGAGGGCAATTAAGGCGTAAGCTTTCAAATGATAAACTCTTACTCAGTGTCTTAAAGTTGACTCTTCCAAAATACACCGGGAAAGCATTGGTACTATATCGTGGTGAGTGCCAATTTTTATATGATCAAAATAAGATTGGTTTCTGTTGGACTCCTTTGCAAAGTGTTGCAGAGATGTTTGGTAGTGGTCTAAACGCAATTGAATCAGGAGGTGTTCTCTTAAAAGCTTATGCCTCAGAGTCCGCAATTCTCTCATCACCGAATAAGCACAGTACTGAGCAGATGGAAGAATTTGAGTATACGTGTGATCCTACAGCTTTGGTTAATATTGAAGCTATACAATTTTTTAATAAATTTTAATCAATCTTATATTTAAAAGCATAGCGCAGTGTTAGCTGCGCTATATTAATTTTATGGTAGTTACTCTACCAGTTCACTTACAATAACCGGGTTGTTATGCAGTGTTTTATGTACAGGGCATTTGTCGGCTATTTCGAGTAAACGCTGGCGCTGTGGCTCAGTTAAGTCGCCACGTAAGGTGATTTTACGGGTAATTGCTTCAAGATTACCTGTTTGCTCACAATCGTCGCAATCTTTGTTGTAATCGCGAGTGTGATCAAGCTCTACTTTTACATGCTCCAGTGGTAAGTTTTTACGTGTAGCGTACATGCGTAGTGTCATTGCTGTACAGGCACCAAGCCCCGCTAATAAGTGATGATACGGATCAGGACCTAAGTTTTTACCACCTACTTTTATTGGCTCATCTGCAAGCCAAGTATGATCTTTTGTACTTACGTGCTGAGTAAATACATGGTCTTTTTCTTCAACGAGTACATTGCCACCCGTTAAACTTGCCGTGTATTTAGTTTTGTCGTACTTAACATAACGGTTTGCCCACGTTGCAATTATTTGTGCTGCGTAGTCGGCATCGTTTTTATTTGTTAAAAGGTGATCAGCGTTATCTAGGCTAATAAAGCTTTTAGGGTGCTTAGCTGATGCATAAATTTTTTCAGCTTCACTAATATTTACCGTCGCATCAATAGGGGAGTGCATTACTAATAATGCGCGCTTAAGTTTACTTATGTGGCTTTTATCGTACTTGGCTATATCGTCAATAAATTGCTTTTTAATGGTAAATTCACGGCCGGCTAAGTTTACTTTAGCTTCACCTGCTGCGTTAATTTCATCAAGGTGTGCTTCAAAGTTATGCGCTACGTGCTGCGCATCTGACGGTGCACCAATGGTTGTAATAGCCGATACTTCAGGAATATGCTCCGCAGCAGCAAGAACGGCAGCCCCGCCTAAACTGTGGCCAATGAGTAGTTGCGGCGCCGCAAAATGCTCACGTAAATGATTTGCCGCAGATACTAAATCTTGAATGTTTGATGAAAAGTTACTGTTAGCAAAGTCGCCATCGCTATTACCTAAACCGGTAAAGTCGAAACGTAGTACGGCAATGCCTTGTTGTGTTAAAGCTCGGCTAATACGAGTGGCTGCTGCAATGTCTTTACCGCAGGTAAAGCAGTGTGCAAATAGCGCGTAAAACTTAACGTCACCAGAGGGAAGTTCAAGTTGGCCGGCAAGTTCTAAATCGCCGCTTTTAAAAGATACTTTTTGTCGCATGGGGAGCCTTATTTACACAAATAAAATATATTATATTAGTAGACCATATATAAGTACTAAACCTTGCAAATTCAACGTTTTTTTATAAGTTGATCTTGATCAAGCCAAGTGGCGGTGACTATGCTTTGCGGACATATGTCCTTATGTTTTTGAGGTCATTTGTCTATCCTCGCATAGCGCTATAATGAAGGCTTTGCTACTTTATATAAGTAATTTAGCACTATTAAAAGCAACTCACTTCACACAACCTATTCACTGGAACGTACAATGCAATTACCTACTGTTGATTATAAAGCTCCCGATGCGGCTGCACAATTTGTTGAATCGTTAAGAAATACTGGATTTGGCGTTTTAAAAAACCACCCAATCCCACAGTCTTTAGTTGAGTCTATTTACAAAAATTGGCAAGACTTTTTTAACTCAGAGCAAAAGCACGACTTTTTATTCTCTAAAGAAACTCAAGACGGTTACTTTCCGCCTTCAGTATCAGAAGTAGCGAAAGGCTTTACAATAAAAGACATTAAAGAGTACTTCCATGTGTATCCTAAAGGTCGCGTTCCTGCAGAGCTTGAAGCTGATGTACGTGAATACTACCGTTTAGCAAGTGAATTTGCTGGTACATTGTTGAGCTGGGTTCAGGCTGAAGCACCAGCTGATGTGCGTGCTAAGTTTTCGATTGATTTAAAAGACATGATTGCCGATTCTGAGCAAACATTGTTACGTATCCTACATTACCCACCAATGACGGGTGATGAAGAGCCAGGTGCTATTCGTGCAGCTGCTCATGGTGATATTAATTTATTGACTGTGTTACCAGCATCTAACGAGCCTGGTTTACAAGTTCAAAAAACAGATGGCGGTTGGTTAGACGTGCCATGTGATTTTGGCAGCTTAATTATTAATATCGGCGACATGCTACAAGAAGCGTCGGGCGGGTATTTCCCATCGACAATTCACCGTGTAATTAACCCAACGGGTAAAGCATCTACTAAATCGCGTATTTCACTACCGTTATTTTTACACCCGCACCCAGATGTTGTGCTTTCAGAGCGCTACACGGCAGATAGCTACTTGCAAGAGCGTTTACGCGAGTTAGGTGTTAAGTAACTCTTATACATAGAGTAATTAAGTATAAATAAAAAACGGCTTATGGCCGTTTTTTGCATTTTTAAGCAACTTGATCACAGGTTTAATTTTAATAAACTATGCTCAATTGCCTGCAACGAAAATAATGGCATGCATTCTTAGCTACTACAGGTATAATGCGCGCAACTGGCTAACGTAGCCTAATTTAAAAGAGAGTTTATATGAGTTTTGAAGGTTTAGGTTTATCACAGTCTTTGGTTAATGCGGTTTTAGAGAAGGGCTATGAAACGCCAACGCCGATTCAGGCTCAAGCAATTCCTGCAATTATTGAACGTCGTGATGTTATGGCAGCAGCGCAAACAGGTACAGGTAAAACAGCAGGTTTTACATTACCACTTATTGAGCGTTTGTCGTCAGGCCCTAAAGCTAAAAGTAACCACGTACGTGCACTTATTTTAACGCCTACGCGTGAGCTTGCTTTGCAAGTAAGCGAAAACGTTGAAGAGTACGCTAAGCATTCGGATGTGAGCTCATTTGTAGTTTACGGTGGCGTTAAAATTAACCCACAAATGCAGCGCCTTCGTAAAGGTGTTGATATTTTAGTAGCAACGCCGGGTCGTTTAATTGATTTACATAATCAAAATGCAGTTAAATTTGATAGTGTTGAAGTGCTTGTACTCGATGAAGCTGACCGCATGTTAGACATGGGCTTTATTCATGACATTAAGCGCTTAATTGCTAAAATGCCTGCTAAACGTCAAAACTTGATGTTTTCGGCTACATTTTCTGACGAAATTCGTGCATTAGCAAAAGGGTTAATTAATGACCCTGTTGAAATTTCAGTTGCTGCAAAAAATACTACTGCAAAAAGTGTTACTCAGTGTGTTTATGCGGTAGATAAAACACGTAAAACAGCATTGCTAAGCCACTTGATTCGCACTAACGATTGGCAACAAGTATTAGTGTTTAGCCGCACAAAGCACGGTGCTAACCGCTTAGTTAAACAACTAGAGCGCGATGACATTGTAGGCGCGGCTATCCATGGTAATAAATCACAAGGCGCACGTGTTAAAGCACTTGATGGTTTTAAAAGTGGTGAAGTACGCGTACTAGTAGCAACAGACATTGTTGCACGTGGTTTAGACATTGTTGAATTACCGCATGTTGTTAACTACGACTTACCAAATGTATATGAAGATTACGTTCACCGTATTGGCCGTACAGGCCGTGCCGGTGCGTCGGGTCATGCGATTTCGTTTGTAACAACAGAAGATGCTGTTGATTTATACGGTATTGAGCGCTTTATTGGTGAGCTTATCCCACGTGCTGAAGAAGATGGTTTTGAGCCTATTAACCCAGTAGCAGAGCGCGCATTAGATGCTCGCCCACTGCCGTCTAAAAAGCCTAAGAAAAAGCAGCCTTTTAATAAGCCTAAATCTGATAGCAGCAAGCCTAACAGTAAAAAGCCGAACAATGGTGGTAATGGTACCGGCCCTCGTCGTGGTGGTTCTAAAAAGCCAGCAGCTAAAACAGATGATAATGCGCAAAACCCATGGGCAAAGCGTGAATCTGTTGGCGGTAGTGGCCAACGCCGTCGTCGCACAAATAACGATTAATGATCATATTGGCGTTTAATTAATTTAGAACTTGGTTAAAGGCTGATACAAAAAACGCGCTCTCTTCTTTTGAATAAATAGAAGCAGCGCGTTTTTTATTGCCTGTAATTTGTACTTACTGTATTGCCTACCTGATTAAATAGTTAATACCCAAGCCGAAAAATAAAGTAACACTTACGCTAAGTAGTGTGCCGAGCATAACGTACTCGGTAAGTTTTTTATCTTTGCTTGCACTTAAATCGCCAAACCTAAATACTGACTTTGCCGCAAGTAAAAAGCCAAGCCCTGCAAATTGGTCAAGCAATATAAAGCTCAGCATAAGTACGCGCTCAAGCATACCTATGCTTTGCCCTGCAAGTGGTAAGCTACCAGTACTTGAAAAGTTACTTGTTAAACGCTCTAACATCATTCTTATAAATACGGCGCTAGGACTTAAAATAATTAAATAACCGCATACCACCCACAGTATTTTGGGATCAGTGAGCATATTATTAATTGCTGTCATAAAGCTATTGTTATCAGTTAGCCAAATACTGAGCGCAATAATAACGAGTATGTGCGCTATTTGATCAAGTAAAAAAGGCACCACGCCTTTATTAGAATACGATTTAGCTATATCAATAAAGTAATGGCTCAACATAATGCTCGCCGTGGCAATTAAAACACTGCTTAGTTGTTGCCACCCGAATGTGTATTCCCACACGGTAATAATGAGTGCACTTGTTACACCATGCACAAGTACATGAAAATAAAGCTTACTGGCTTTAAAGTGACGGGTGTTTCTGTCGTTTACCCAGCTCATAGGTTGCCAGTAAAAATCAGCGAGTAAGTGGCCAATAATAAGCGCGACCAGTAAAAGTGAAAACGTCATTATTCACCTCCTTTAATTATATTTTTTATAACGTGTTGTGTGTGCTTAATAAAGCGCTCTATAAGTTGGTAGTGCGCTAAATTTAGTAGTTTTGTTACATTTTCGCGACTTGTTTTAAGCTCTTTAGCCAGTGCCGCGTGGCTGTTGTCTGATGATGTTAAATAGACATACAGGGCATTTGCTTGTTTTTGCGTGATTTTAGTGAGTAATACGTCGGCAAAGGCTAAATTAAGATTTAAGCTTTCATCAAGCTGCTGCTCATTAATATTAAAAACAAAGCGTTGATTACCTATTTTATCAAGGCCTTGCCCCGAAAGGGTAAAAGCAGAACCGGTTGCTGTTTTTATATCGCTGCGTGGGTTATCTATTTGCCCAAGTGCCAAGCTTTGCCGTAGCTCATAACCTGACGATTTAAGGTGTAAATATACAAGTATGGCATTTTTAAAAAGGAGCTCAGGATTATTAACTTGTAACTGAAAGGCATCGCCTCGGTATATATTCCAAAGTGTTTGCTCCCCCGAAATGTTTCGCAAACTTTGCTCTAGTTGATAAAGCATGGCATCGTATTGCTGCTTAGGGATTGTTTGCGATTTAATAATATCGCCGCTGATCACACCAATCATAAAAATCTCAAAATAGTTACTTTTTAATATGTAACCAATATTGGTTACATAAGGGTATGTAACTAATTTAGGTTACTTAAATATAAATTGCAAGGTACACTTATTTTATAACGTTACTTTTATTGCTATTAATCCTCACTAGGACACTAAATGACTTTACAAAACGAGCAGCAAAGCACGAAACCACGCGTAGGTATTTTTGTTGATGTGCAAAATATTTATTACACGTGCCGCGAGAGTTACGGAAAAAACTTTGACTACAATGCGTTTTGGCGGGTAATGCAGGCGCAATACAATATTGAGTGTGCTTTTGCGTACGCTATTTATCGAGGTGATGAAAAGCAAAATCAGTTTCAAAATATTTTGCGTGCGATTGGTTTTGACGTAAAGCTAAAGCCATTTATTCAACGCCGTGATGGAAGTGCTAAAGGCGATTGGGATGTAGGTATAACAATAGACATGTTAGAGCAGGGTAAAAGCCTTGATAAGGTTATTTTGCTCTCTGGCGATGGTGACTTTGCTTTGTTACTTGGGCATTTAAAAAATCAATATAATGTACCGTGCGATGTATACGGTGCTGACCGGTTAACCGCTGAGGTATTAAAACAAAGCGCAGAGCAATTTCATTTAATTGATAATACTTTGCTACTTTAACAGTAAAAAATAGTTAAAAAAGTGCAAGCTAAGTGCCTGCAACATGAGAGATTTTAATACAAAGCCGTAATAGATGAATTAAGCCTTATATAGGCTTTTTTTATTACTGTAATCAATTGGGTTTGCTAAATGATTATGGTAATTTTAAAGCATAACGAGTTACCAAGGACTTACATGCTTCATTATAGCAACATGCCACTAGATAGAGGCTCAAATTTTCGTAAAGACCCATCGTGGCTTAAAGCGCAAATGTCGGCGCAAAGTAAATGGGTTTTAGTTAAAAATAATCAAACCCTATTTATTAAAGATACCCCTAAAGTAAGCTATTTAACGTATCAACAAGTGGCGCATTTAGATTTAACGAGTGCTATTTTTGTTGGTTTAAATAATGCTAAACATGGTGTGTTTGCATTGGATGTATCTGATCTGGATGAAAGCGTACTTACGCCTTTAATAGAGGGCGCTCAGTTTTTTGATATTCGCCAATATGGGCCTCAAGTAACCATTAAATATGCCTCAATAGCCGCCCTTGCGAGAGGGTTATGTTATTGGCATGCCACGCACCGTTTTTGTGGGCGCTGCGGTAGTAAAAACCGTTCAGTGGAAGCCGGGCACTCTAGAGTGTGTGAAAACGAAAACTGTAAGCATCCTACATTCCCGCGCACCGATCCTGCGGTAATTATGGTGGTTACTAAAGTCTTTGCTGACGGAGTAGAACGCTGTTTATTAGGTCGCCAAGCCGCGTGGCCTATTGGTATGTATTCGTCGCTTGCTGGATTTGTAGACCCAGGGGAGACACTGGAACAAGCTGTTGCGCGTGAAGTTAAAGAAGAAGCAGGTATAGAGGTTGATAACGTACGTTATGTTGCATCTCAGCCATGGCCGTTCCCATCGTCCATTATGCTTGGTTTTTTTGCAGAGGCGACATCTGAGGAAATTAACGTAGATAAAGAAGAGCTAGACGATGCAAAATGGTTTAGTCGTGAAGACTTAGAGCAATTTGGTAATTGGCACGAAGAAGGGGAGCATTTAAAGCTGCCTAGAACCGACTCTATTTCTCGTTATTTAATTGAGCATTGGCGCACAAACCCTTAAGGATTAACAATGTCGAGTAAAAGTAATAAAAACACTCAGCTGGTATCATCAGGGCGCAAAAAAGCCTATACACATGGCGTAGTAAATCCCGTTGTACAGCGTGCATCTACCATTGTATTTGATACTGTAGCAGATTTAAAAGAAGCTGCTAAAACCCGTGGCGAT
This sequence comes from Pseudoalteromonas sp. c7(2019), assembly GCF_011378625.1. Lineage (NCBI taxonomy): Bacteria > Pseudomonadati > Pseudomonadota > Gammaproteobacteria > Alteromonadales > Pseudoalteromonadaceae > Pseudoalteromonas > Pseudoalteromonas sp. c7(2019). Next base: position 189,924 of record NZ_WTKS01000009.1, read on the forward strand.
AAAACGTTATTTTATGGGCGCCGGGGCACAACAACACACTTTGCACTACAAGAAGCGATTACAGAACTTGAAGGCGGCGAAGGCTGTGCACTATACCCTTGTGGCGCAGCGGCGATTAGCCAAGTATTTTTATCGTTTTTAAAAACCGGTGATCATATTTTAATGGTTGATAACGTGTACGAACCAACTCGCGATTTTTGCGATAAAATTTTAGTGGGGCTGGGCATTACAACAACCTACTACCCGCCAACCATTGGCGCAGGTATTAAAGACTACATTCAGCCAAATACCAAAGTATTGTTTTTAGAATCCCCAGGTTCTATTACGATGGAAGTGCAAGATGTGCCTGCTATGGTAAAAGTAGCCAATGAGCATAGCGTAATGACCATACTTGATAATACCTACGGCAACGGTTTGCATTATCGTCCGCTAGAGCACGGTGTTGATATTAGTATTCAGGCTGCAACGAAGTATATTGTCGGCCATTCAGACGTGATGATGGGTGTGGCTGTTGCTAATAAAAAGTACTGGCCAACCTTGCGCGAAAACTCGTACTTACTAGGGCAATGTACCAGTGCCGATGATGCGTATTTAGCGCTTAGAGGCCTTCGTACAATGGGTGTGCGTTTAAATCAACATGAAAAAGCAGCAATAGAAGTAGCTAAATGGCTTGAACAACATGAGCTTGTTGATCATATTCGCCACCCTGCATTTGAAACCTGCCCAGGGCATGAGTTTTTTAAACGTGACTTTGATGGCAGTAATGGGTTGTTTTCATTTGTGATGAAAACTGGTAATCAAAAAGCGATTGATGCATTTTTAGATAGCCTTGAGCATATTAAAATGGGCTTTTCGTGGGGCGGTTTTGAAAGTTTAGTAACCGCTAATTTAACTATGAAAGGGCTGCGTTCAAATACAGGTTGGGATTTAGGCCCGGTTATTCGCTTGCATATTGGTCTTGAAGATGTTGAAGATTTAATTAGCGATTTAAGCCAAGCACTTGAGGTTTATAAGCAGCATTTATAATTTATATCGCAATTTATGCTGTTACATTTAAATGTATTGTTACAAAGCTCACCATAGGTGGGCTTTTTTTTGCTGGTAATTCAAGGTGTTTACACTTAGTGTGGATAAATACACAGAAAATAAAAAGTCATTAAGGATAGTCAATGGCAACACCATTACCGATAAACGTAGGGCGATTAACGCAAATAGCGGGATTTGAGCTTGTACGTATGTTTTTAACTAAACGTGGACTTATTGCATTAGCTGCCTTTGCATTGGTGTGGCTAATAATACTGCGCTACCCAATAGGACAAGCAGTAGGCATTGTAAGTGCGCCCGATTTTGAGCAAATAGCCCGTGATATATCAGGTTCTATTGGTTTAAGTAAGTTATTAGATTGGCCTGAGGCCGAATTTGCTATGTACTGGTTAATAGCCCTGTATAGCTTTCCCGTTTTTGGTTTATTTATTTGTAGCGATCAAACAGTAGGCGACAGAGAGCGCGGCACACTGAGGTTTTTATCACTGCGCTCCACTCGCTTTGAAATACTGTTTGGCCGTTTTTTAGGGCAGCTAGCAGTATTAGCCTGCTTAGTGGGCATTACTCTTGTGGCTACGCTCGCTGTACTAGGGTTTAGAGATCCAAGTTTACTGGCTGGTGGTTTTGCCCGTGCGCTTTCTATATTTTTAATATTAGTGATTACTCTGTGCCCATTTGTAGCACTTATGACGTTAATAAATACCTTTGCTCGCTCATCGCGTTTATCTATTGTATTGGCAATTTTATATTTTGCAGCAGGCGGTATTGTTGTGGGGATATTGCAATGGCAAATACCCGCATTAGGCTTGCTTGATTATTTATTTCCGGGTGTGCAAATAGAGTTATTAGCGGGGCAAAATTTACCATTATTAAGCGCTGTGGCTATTCCCCTTGTGCAAACAGCGGTGTTACTAAGCGTTGCTCAACGTATTTTTGCAAGGAGCTCACTATGAGACCATTAATTACAGCCAGCGGTTTGAGTAAATCGTATGGTGCAAAACTTGCGCTTAATAATGTGGACTTTGAGATTAATAAAGGTGCGCCAGTGGCGCTTGTTGGGCCAAATGGTGCGGGTAAAACCACCTTATTTAGTTTGTTGTGCGGCTATATAGCGCCAAGTAAAGGCAGCCTTGAAATATTAGGGCATAAGCCAGGGAGCGCTGCTTTATTTAATAAAGTAAGTGCATTACCACAAGATGCACAACTTGACCCTCGTTTTAATATAGATAAGCAACTCGCCTTTTATGCAAAACTGCAAGGTATGGGTGCTAAGCAAAGCCAAACTGAGGCGCTACGTGTACTTGACTTGGTTGGCTTAAAAGAAATTGCAAAGCAGCGTGCGGGGGACTTATCGCACGGTATGCGCAAGCGCGTTACGATAGCGCAAGCACTTATTGGCGCGCCACAAATTGTAATGCTTGATGAAGCAACCGCAGGGCTTGATCCGATTCATGCCAGAGAAGTACGTGAGCTAGTATCTGAATTAAGTGAGCAGGCTACATTTATTTTAAGCTCTCACGATTTAACTGAGCTTGAGCGACTATGCTCACAGGTACTTCATTTAGATAAAGGCGTACTAAGCGAGCATCAAACAAAAACAAATAATACCGATAAACACTTTTATACATTAATGCTAAGCGAAGCTTATCAAAATGTTGAGCAACAGCTTCAAGCAATTGCAGGGGTGAGCCGGGTGTATATGAGCCAACATAAAGAATATGTTGTTGAGTATCAGCCAACGAGCGATCCACTTGATATTGCACTACTGAATTTTTGTCATCAGCAACACTGGCAGTACAGGCAGTTAGTTAATGGTCACACATTAGAGAATCAAATATTTAAACAGGAGAAAGTATAATGGGTTTACTTAGCGGACTTATGGGTAATGCAAGCGAAGTTGACGATTCTGATTTAGAGAAAATCCTCGCCAATACATTAATTGACGGCGAGCAAGTAGAAAAAGCATATAAAGTAGTACGTGATATGTTTATTTTTACTAATAAGCGCTTAATCTTAATTGATAAGCAAGGTATGACCGGCTCTAAAATGGAAATGGTGAGTATTGCTTACTCTAAAATTACCAAGTTTAGTAAAGAAAGTGCAGGCCATTTTGACTTAGATGCCGAGCTAAAAATATGGGTTGGCTCAGATCCAACACCAATTAGTAAAGAGTTTAAGTCTGGCGATAATATTAACGATGTTTATCGTATTATTAGCCAACACGCGCTTTAAGCTGCGGTACATGTTTTAAGTAGTTGTTGACTAGATGTTGCAACTACTTTAATTTTACAGTTTACAACACTTCCTTACAATTAACTTAATAAATACAACTGGTTAGTTAAGTTTTCATTCAGTTTCCTAACGTTAGCATGTGCCTCGACTTTAGCAATACAGCTAGAGCATAAAAAGCAATGTACATAGGGAAGTCTTACAATGAAAAAATTAGCAGTTATTATTTCGAGCATTTTATTATCTAGCACTGCGGCTGCTGCAGACAGCTACAATTCAATTAGTAACCTAAGCTATAAAAATAGCGATAACAACGACACCGTTGCTGTAGATTCTATTTACTACTTATCTCCTAAAAAAACTTTAGGTCCGTACGATCAGTTTGAATACATCAATAAACAAACTAACGTATATGGTGGCTACGCTGATGACGACTTTGGCGATTTAACATCAGTTGGTGGTGAATACTTCATTAATGAATTTGTTGTTGGCGCATCTTACGAAAACCTCGACCCAGATTCAGGTTCTAACAGTGAGCTTTATAAACTGACGGGTGGTTACTTTTTCAACCCTGATTTACTTGCAAAAGTAACACTAGTTGAAAACAAAGACGGCGATGATTACGCATTATTTGATTTAGCTTACAACTACATGCTAAACAGCACTGATTACGTAGGTGTTACACTTACATCAGACGACGATTTTGATTACCGTGCAGTAGCTGCTAAATACTTTATTGATTTACAGCAAGGTAACTATCTTACTTTTGAAGGTAAATACGAAAGCATTGATGATGCCCAAAACCAATGGGTAGCAGAAACTAACTACTACTTCTCAAAAGCAACATCTGTATTTGCTAACTACAATAAGCAAGATACTTATAGCTTTGGTGCTCAACACTTTATCAATAAAAATATTGGTGTAAAGGTGGGTTACGAAAACAACGCTGATGATTCTGATAACGATGCGTACTTTGCTAACATGCGTTTTCAGTTTTAATTAAGTCCCGTACTTAGTTAATACAAAAGTAATATTAAAAAGCCCGCTAAATTTAGCGGGCTTTGTCGTTTTTAAACGTTTGAGCTTTTAACTATAAACTTTTACCAGCCATTATTAGGGCCTTTATTATACTCATCTAAATAACTCCTTTAAGTTATAAATAGAGTCGCCATGAATGGCTAAATTGTTATTAAGGTCATTAAGTGCAGTCGATGATAATAGCTATAAAATAGTAAGTATTGGAGTTTTTTTTGCTAGTAAACAATGGTTATTGGAAAAAAACAGATAAAAATATGCACTGATACAAACCTATTTTTCATTATAAATACAGAAATAATGAATTAAACAGAGTAATTTTTTGAGAAATTAGAAAAATTTAGTGAGAGGAAATTATATTGATGAGATTTATCGAATAATTAAGTTGTGTTCAATTTAGCGACAGTTTGTACCGCATTTGTTACTTTTTAAATTTAAATGATGACATGATATTGTCTTGTAGATTTGGCAGATACTTTGTATTTACATTTACGTATAAATTATTACAATTCCACTGAGTTTAATCTGACCTTTTATTCAGTTTTTGTTCATTTTTTTGGCGTTAGGATGCGCCCCGACTTTGGCTAGACAGCTGAGGCATAAAAAGTAATATTTATAGGGAATTTAAAATGAAAAAATTAGCCGTTATCATTTCGAGCATTTTATTATCAAGTGCTGCAACCACTGCAATAGCCGCAGATACTTACCAATCAATCAGCCATGTAGGATATGTGGACGTAGATGGTGATGACACAGTAAGTGTTGACTCAACATATTATTTTTCTCCAAAAGCGACTTTAGGTCCTTACGATCAATTTGAATACATCAATAAGCAAACAAATGTTTATGGTGCATACAGTGATAATGATCTTGGAGATGTTACTAGCATTGGCGGTGAGTATTTTGTAGAAGATTTTGTATTAGGTGCACAGTACAATAATTTCGATAGTGATTTTGGCTCAAGCACGGATGTAATTGAACTTTCAGCTGGTTACTTCTTTAACCCAAACCTTGTATTAAAAGCAACGTTTGTAGATTTCGAAGATGCTGACAATCAGTTTGTGTTTGACTTAGCATATAACCATCAGTTAAACAGCACTGATTATATCGGCTTTACAGTAACAGCAGATGATGAGTTTGATTACCGTGCAGTAGCAGCTAAGTACTTTGTTGATTTACAGCAAGGTAACTACTTGACTGTTGAAGGTAAGTTTGAAGATGTTGATGGCGGTTCAAGTAACTGGGAATTAGCATCTAACTACTATTTCAGCAAAGCAACATCGGTGTTTGTTACAGTTAATAAAAATGATGACTACACTCTTGGTGGCCAACACTTTTTCAACAACAATGTTGGTTTAAAAGCAGGTTACGGCAATAACTGGGATGATTCTGATTATGATGCTTACTTTGCAAATGTAAGCTTACAGTTCTAATTTAACAGAAAATTAGAATATGAATAAAAAGCCCGCTCATTTGAGCGGGCTTTTTGTTCAGCGCTATTTACCAGCCGCAGTTGCGGCCTTCGTTTTGTTTATCTAAATATGTTTGTAATGGTGCAAAGTAATCGAGCATTGCTGTTGCATCCATTTGCGGCTTACCTGTTACAGTTTCAAGCGCCTCTTGCCAAGGGCGAGACGAACCCATTTCAAGCATAGCGTTTAGCTTATCCCCTGCTTCTTTTGAGTTATAAATAGAGCAGCGATGAATGGCTTTATCGTTACCGGCAATTTCACATAAGCTGCGATGAAACTCAAATTGCAAAATATGCGCTAAAAAGTAACGTGTATAAGGCGTGTTACCCGGAACGTGGTACTTAGCACCCGGATCAAAATCATTTTCGCTACGTGCGATAGGAGCTTGCACTCCTTGGTATTTTTCACGTAGTTCCCACCATGCTTTATTGTAATTTTCCGGTGCTACTTCCCCTGAAAATACCTGCCAGCGCCACTGATCAACCATTAAGCTAAACGGCACAAAGGCGACTTTATCAAGTGCCATTTTCATTAATAAACCAATATCTTTAGATTCATCAGGTACTTGTTCAAGTAAGCCGATTTCTTTTAAGTAACCCGGTGTAACCGATAAGGCAATGGTGTCACCAATGGCTTCATGAAAACCATCGTTTGCACTTTCTTGATAAAATAAAGGCTGCTTATTATATGCGCGTTGATAAAAGTTATGACCTAATTCATGGTGAATAACTGAAAACTCTTCGCCTGTGCGCTGAATACACATTTTAATGCGTAAATCGTCTTTGCTATCGATATTCCATGCTGATGCATGACACTGCACATCTCTGTCTTTTGGTTTTACAAACAGTGAACGCTCGTAAAATGTCTCTGGTAGTGCGTCAAAACCCATTGAGGTAAAAAAGTTTTCAGCCCCTTTTACCATTTTAAGTTCGTCGTAATTATTTTGAGCTAATAACTCGGTTACGTCGTAACCCGGATCGGCGTTTTCTGGTGCAACTACATCGTAAATATTACCCCATGCTTGCGCCCACATATTACCAAGTAAGTGCGCTGGTATTGGCTGATCTTGAGGTACTTTGTCGGTGCCGTACTTTTCACCTAACTTTGCGCGAACATGACAGTGTAGCGAGTTATACAGTGGTTTAACTTGGCCCCAAATACGGTCAAGCTCGGTGGTGAAGTCATCAGCAGGCATATCGTATTTACTGCGCCACATAGCGCCCGTATCGGCATAACCAAGCTCCTTTGCACCTTCGTTGGTCAGCACTACTTGTTGCTCGTAAAGTGAGCGCATTGGTTTTGATATTTGACGCCAGCCTTGCCATAAATCAAGTAGTTCGTTGTAATCTCGGCTGGTGGCCATTTTTGAAGTCATGTCGCCAAGGCTTAAACAGGTGCCGTCTTCTTTACAGTATTCACCTTTACCGTATAGCCCGCCAAGCTCTGCGACAATTTGTGAAAGTTGTGCTGTTTTATCAGCGTCTTGTGGGGCAGGAAGTGTAAGTGCTAGTTTTAGTTTATCAAGCTTACGGCGAGCATCGTAATCAAGCTCTAGTTCGTCGTATTTTGCAGCTTCATTTGCTAAACGCACGACTGTTTCGGTCATTTTACGGTTAACTTCAGCCGATAGAGCCGACGTATCATGAGTAATAAAGTTTGCGTAAATCCATTCTGCACGGCTCGATTCTAAATAAAGTGCACTTAGTTCTTTTTCTGTGTTTGTTATAAATGTATTTGCATCTTTAGCTGTTACAGCTTTTTTAGTGTGTGCTGAATTGGTAGTGTCTATCGTTACTTGCGCATCGCAGGCTGTTAAAGCAAGAGTACTTGCTACCATTAAGGCGCTCATACTTAGTTTAAATCGAAAGGGGGTCATGCTATTCCTTTAATTTATTGTTATTAAAACGTTGATAATAGCAGTGATGTTTAAAACAATAAAATGAATGCGTTAAGGCTCACGACTCGTCGTGCAATGATTGTATTTAAATTAAGATGGGTCATAATTAAGTTACTATTTTCATTCAATGTGTAAGGAATGTGCGCATGTTAATATTTATAATATTGCTGGTCGTGGTGGTGGTTATTTTTGCGGTTAAAGATATTCGCCTAAACTTGATTAGTCGTCCTACGTTTAAAATGTTCAAAAAGGTGCTTCCGCCATTATCGCAAACAGAGCGAGAGGCGATGGAAGCAGGTGATGTTTGGTGGGATGGTGAGTTATTTAGTGGTAACCCAGACTGGCAAAAACTGCACCGCTTTCCTAAACCAGAGCTTAGCGATAAAGAAAACGCATTTATGGCTAACCAAGTAGAAACCTTATTGGCGATGCTTGATGATTATCAAATTGTACAAAAAGACAAAGACTTACCAAAAGAAGTGTGGGATTACCTAAAAACAGAAGGTTTTTTTGCGCTGATCATTCCTGAAAAATTTGGCGGTCGTGAGTTCTCGGCAATTGCTAATTCAACGATAGTATCAAAAATTTCGACTAAAAGCTTAACAGCCGCAGTCACTGTTATGGTGCCTAATAGCTTAGGTCCGGGCGAGTTACTTCTTCACTATGGTACTAAAGAGCAGCAAGATCGTTGGCTGCCAAGTTTAGCTAATGGTACAGATGTTCCTTGTTTTGCATTAACGGGACCTGAGGCGGGCTCTGATGCTGGCAGCATTCCTGATTCGGGCGTGGTGTGTATGGGTGAGCACAATGGCGAGCAAGTAATGGGCCTGCGTTTAAATTGGTCAAAGCGTTACATTACACTTGCACCCGTGGCTACTGTACTCGGCTTAGCATTTAAAATGTATGACCCTGATGCTTTATTAGGTGATAAGAAAGAGCTAGGCATTACATGTGCTCTAATACCAACCGATCATCCGGGTGTCGAAACGGGTGAGCGTCATTATCCGCTTAATATGGCCTTCATGAATGGTACGACTTACGGTAAAGATGTATTTATACCACTGGACTGGATCATTGGTGGTCAAGAGTGTGCAGGGCGTGGCTGGAGAATGCTTGTTGAGTGTTTAAGTGCAGGGCGTGGTATATCACTACCAGCATTAAGTGCAGCAACTGGACATTTAGCTTCAAAAATGACATCGGCATATGCCATGGTACGCCAGCAGTTTGGTGTATCTATAGGGCAATTTGAAGGCGTGCAAGAGGCACTTGCGCGTATTGGTGGTTTAACTTACACACTTGAGTCATGCAGATTAATGACCGCAGGTGCGATTGATTTAAAATTAAGCCCGTCGGTTGTAACAGCGATTGCTAAATACCATATGACTGAAATGGGTCGTACGGTAATGAATGATGCAATGGATATTCATTCAGGTAAAGGAATTCAAGTAGGGCCTAATAACTATTTGGCGCATGGCTATATGGGTATTCCAGTATCAATTACGGTTGAAGGCGCAAATATTTTAACGCGTAACTTAATGATATTTGGCCAAGGTGCAACACGCTGTCATCCATTTGTTTTAAAAGAAATGGAAGCCGCTGCAATGGAAGATGACGACGCAGCACTTGAACAATTTGATGGTTTATTAATGAACCATATAATATTTGCAGCAAGTAATGCAGGTATGGCATTTGTGCATGGCTTAACACGTAGTTATTTTGCTAAAGCGCCTGTAGGTGGTGAAACGGCTGTTTATTATAAGCAACTGAGCAGAATGAGCCGAGGCTTAGCTATTTGCACAGACGTGGCTATGTTAATGCTTGGCGGTGAGCTTAAACGAAAAGAAATGATATCGGCACGTTTGGGTGATGTATTAAGTCATTTGTACTTAGCATCAACTGTTTTAAAACGTTATGAAGACGAAGGGCGCCAACAAGCTGATTTACCATTTGTAAAATATGCTATTGAGAACTCATTATTTGAAATTGGCCAAGCGTTTAATGGCTTCTTTAAAAACTTTTCAAATCCGGTTGTTAATTTTACCCTTAAACGTATCGTCTTCCCGCTTGGAAATCATTACCACAGACCAAGTGATGAAATTGCACAAAGTATTTGTGAGCGTATGACTCAACCGGGTGTATTTAGAAACCGCTTAACGCATTTATGTTATGTAGATGAAAATGCAGGTACAGGGGTCATGGAAAGCGCATTTTTAGCTATGCATGATATGCAGGCGCAGTTTAAAGATCTAAAACAATGGCAGCGTAAGGGCAGTGTGCCTGCAACGCTTGATATTGAAGGTGCTATAAATTATGCGCTTGAAAATAAGTTGTTAGAGCAAACGGATGCTGATGCAATGCATCACGCTAATAAGTTACGAAAGAAAGCCATTGCAGTTGATAATTTTCAACCAGGTGAGCTGTAGCGCAGTATTTTAAATACTAGGGCGTGTTGACCTTTCGTGGTTGAATTTGCAGCAGACTGTTTGGTTTTTAGGCAAGGCAGAGCCTATGTAGTGTGGTTATTCCCCATAAATAGGCGATAACGCAGCATAAATGCCAAACATGCGCTGCCCTTTGGGTTCTTTCTAGGGACGATTAACTCTTTGTTGCTCGGTTTTTACTTAGCCCACTAGGTTACAAACCTCGCGCCGCGATTAAATCGCCCCTAGATTGAACAAATTTCAATCCACAAAGATCAACACGCCCTGCTAAAACGAAAAAGGCCTTACAAATGTAAGGCCTTTTTATGTTTAATTCATTTATTTTAACGAGCGTAAGGGTCGGCAACTATTTTATCTATGTACCATTTGCCCTTTTTACGAAGCATTTTTACACTGCGCATTTCGTCAATTTTATCACCATTTAAATAGCCGGTAAAAATAAGGTTTATTTTGGCGTTATCACCGTATTGTTCACGGATGCTCATATTGGTCATATCAACTTCAATGGTTACTTCATCATATTGCATATTTACTAAGTTACGGGAAAACTGTTTTGCAGTGCCGTAGGATTTCATGATGCGCGTAAGATTGGGTGTTGCCATGGTGCTGGCTTTTTGAAGGTCTTGCTGGTTATAAAGCGCATCAAAATAAGCGGTTGCTGTATCGCCAGGAGTGTCGCCAAGTGTTTTGGTATCGTCTCCACAGGCTGATAAAAATAAACAGATAACCAAACTTAATAAACTCGTGATTTTTTTCATATTAGTTATTATTAATTAGTTTTTTTAAAGTGTGTGGTTTATCTAGGAAGATGTAAAGGTATGGGGGGCAATAAATAGAAAATTGGATAATAAATAATAAAAAAGGATGCCTAAAGCATCCTTTTAAAAATCTTAAAATTACTTATTGTACTAGCTCTTGCTCACTAAATTCTTCATCAAACATTGGGCTTGATAAGTAACGCTCAGTTGCACTAGGTAGGATAACAACAATATTTTTATCTGCGTTTTCAGGTTTTTCAGCAATTCGCTTAGCTGCAACAACCGCAGCACCTGACGAAATACCGACTAAAATACCTTCTTTTTTCATTAACTGATGCGCCATTGCAATTGCGTCTTCGTTAGATACAAGCTCGGCACCATCAATTAAGTCCATATCTAAGTTGCCAGGGATAAAGCCAGCACCAATACCTTGGATTTTATGAGGGCCAGGTTTAATTTCTTCACCGGCAAGCGTTTGGCTAATAACAGGAGAGTTAGTTGGCTCAACAGCAATAGACTTAACGTTTAAACCTTTTTCTGTTTTAAGGTAGCGGCTAACACCTGTAATAGTACCACCAGTACCTACACCGGCTACAAAAAAGTCTACTTTGCCGTCAAGCGCATCGTAAATTTCAGGGCCTGTTGTTTCAAAGTGAATTTTTGGGTTTGCAGGGTTTTCGAATTGTTGTAATAAAATATACTTATCAGGTGCTGTTGCTTGAATTTCTTTTGCTTTTTCAATTGCGCCATTCATACCTTTAGCACCGTCGGTAAGTACTAGATTTGCACCTAATGCTTTTAATAGCTTGCGACGTTCTAGGCTCATGGTGTTTGGCATAGTAAGCGTTAACTTGTAACCACGTGCTGCTGCAACAAATGCAAGTGCAATACCGGTGTTCCCCGATGTTGGTTCTATAAGTTCTTTACCTTCAACAAGCTGACCTGACTTTTCAGCTTCCCAAATCATCGATGCACCAATGCGGCATTTGATACTAAAGCTTGGGTTACGAGATTCAACTTTAGCGTATACATTCCCACCTGTAACACGGTTAAGTTTTACCAGCGGTGTATTACCGATGCTTAGTGAGTTATCTTCAAAAATAGTAGACATAATGTTCCTTTGGATGCAATCTGATCAACGTGTTAATAGCCTTTGCTACTAACTATATAAACACACTTTACTGTGAGTTTAAAAAAACTAAAGTAAAGTTTGGCTATAACATATATCTATTGGGCTTATAACCAGCCGAAATAAAAATCAATTATTAACGGTGCTTTAGTTATTATAGGTGCGGGCTTAATTTGAAATTTAAAGAGTAAAAACTCGTTTAGTCAAAAAATGTTCAAAAGAGCATTGGAACAAGCTGTATTTGTTCGTTATTTGTGCATATGAATGTAACTTGAATAGTTTTATCACACAATGCATCTAAAACATGATAAAAACACGTATCTAAATTCAATTAAGCAATCACAATGAAGTTAATATTAAAATTAATTGCCGGTATTGTGGCCGGTATCTTAGTCGGACTCTACGTACCTATCACTGGTGTTGAACTTTTATTCACAGTAAAAGAGCTGATTGGTCAAATTATCTCCTTTACCATCCCTCTTATCATTTTATTTTTTATTGCATCGGGTATTGCTGGCCTACCAAAAGGGTCTGGTCACTTACTTGGTAAAACAGTCGGGTTTGCTTACAGCTCTACCATTATTGCCGGTACGCTTGCATTTTTATTAGTGAGTGCCGTAATTCCGTTTTTAAGCGGTGGTATTACGTTTGAAGCAGAAGTTGCTACTGAAATAGGTAGTTTTATTGATTTAGAAATTCCACCTCTGATGGGTGTAATGACCGCATTAGTGACTGCTTTTGTATTTGGTATAGGCATGAGCCAACTAGAACTTGATACGCTTAAAAAGGTGTCTGATCAGGGTCGTGATGTAGTGGACGGGTTATTATCGAAAGTAATTATTCCAGCTTTACCATTTTACATTGCTGGCGTATTTGCCGAAATGACGGTAGCAGGCACTGTGGTAGATACGTTGCAAACATTTGGCGTAGTTTTAATAGCAGCGCTTGTTATGCACTGGTTATGGCTAAGTGTTTTATATATAGCGACAGGTATATTGTTAAAACGTAATCCAATCGAATTAGTTAAAAATATGCTACCAGCTTACTTTACAGCGTTAGGTACTATGTCAAGTGCAGCAACGATTCCAGTATCGCTTCAATCAAGTAAAGCAAATAACGTTAAAGAAGATGTAGCTAACTTTACAGTGCCACTTTGCGCGACTATTCACTTATCTGGCTCAACTATCACTATAGTAACCTGTGCAATGGCTGTTATGTTTTTATCGCCAAGCATGGAAGTTCCTTCATTAATGGGTATGCTACCGTTTATTATGATGTTAGGTGTAGTAATGATTGCAGCACCGGGTGCGCCAGGTGGTGCAGTCATGTCGGCGCTTGGTTTATTAACAAGCATGCTTGGGTTTAATGAAGGTGCTGTTGCATTAATGATTGCACTTTATTTAGCACAAGATAGCTTTGGTACTGCGTGTAATGTAACGGGTGATGGTATCATTGCGTTATGGGTTGACAGATTTAGCGAAAAATCGTCATCTTAAACTATTAGAGCGAGGCAATAATATTAATTATTGTTTCGCTTTATGTATGTTACTGTGGCAAATTAATTTAATTAAATTGCATGTTGTTAGGTAAGTGAGGATGTTCCATTGATTAATGTACTTTTAGTTGATGACCATGAACTTGTACGAACAGGAATCAAGCGTATTCTTGATGACGTACGAGGGTTTAAAGTAATTGGCGAAGCTAAAACTGGCGAAGAGGCTGTACAGTTTTGTCGTCAGCATGCGCCAAACATAGTATTAATGGATATGAATATGCCAGGCATGGGCGGATTAGAAGCGACTAAAAAGATTTGTCGTTACTGCCCAGATGTAAAAATTATTGTGCTTACTGTTAATTGTGAAGACCCGTTTCCGAGCAAGGTAATGCAAATTGGTGCACATGGCTTTTTAACTAAAGGTGCAGGCTCTGACGAAATGGTTCGTGCCATTCGTTGTGTTCATGCTGGTCAGCGTTACATTGCACCTGAAATTGCACAGCAGATAGCGCTTGCACAAGTGACAGGCCGCACAGATGAAAACCCTTTTCAGAGTTTATCTGAGCGCGAACTGCAAATTATGCTTATGATCACCAAAGGTGAAAAAGCACAAAATATAGCTGAACGCTTAAATTTAAGCTCTAAAACAGTAAATAGCTATCGTTACCGTATGTTTGAAAAGTTAAATGTAGGTGGTGATGTTGAGCTTACCCATTTAGCTATTCGTCATAAAATGATTGATATAGACGTTTCGTACTAACTATAATTTATGTCTGAATTCGATCACGTACATTTTCTCAAAACGCTATCAAGTGAGCCGGGCGTATACCGCATGCTTGATAGTGACAACCAAGTTATTTATGTTGGTAAAGCAAAGCATCTAAAAAAGCGTGTGAGCAGTTACTTTAGAAGTAACATTACCGATAGCAAAACACGCGTTTTAGTGAGTAATATTTGTAACATTGAAGTCACCCTCACCAATACTGAAACCGAAGCGCTGCTGCTTGAAAATAATCTAATAAAAAAATATCAGCCTCGGTACAACATATTATTACGCGACGATAAGTCGTACCCCTATATTTTACTCACTAGCCATAAACACCCTCGTTTAGCATTTCATCGTGGCAGTCGTAAAATTAAAGGTGAGTACTTTGGGCCTTTCCCAAGCGCAGGAGCGGTATCTGAAAGCTTGCGCTTAATGCAAAAAATATTTCCTGTTCGTCAATGTGAAGATGCTTATTACCGCGCAAGAAGTCGCCCGTGTCTGCAATATCAACTTAAACGTTGCTCAGCTCCATGTGTAAATAAAGTAACTGATGATGATTACAGTGAGCAAGTTGACTATGTTCGTAAATTTTTAACGGGTAAATCTCACGAAGTTATTGCTGATTTAATAAAAAAAATGGAAGCAGCCAGCCTGCAATTAAACTTTGAATTGGCGGCAAAAGTTCGCGACCAAATAATGCTACTTCGTAAAATGCAGGAGCAACAGTCTATTTCTGGCAACTTTGCAGAAATGGATGTTGTCGGTTTTGCGCATTTAAACGGGTTAAACGGCATTCATTTATTAATGATCCGCGATCATAAAGTACTGGGTAGTAAAACCTATTTTCCAAAAGTACCTAAAGATTCGAGTGAGCAAGAAATATTGACTTCATTTTTAGGACAGTACTATTTAGCGCCAGGAGCAACAGGGCGTATTGCAAAAGAAATCATATTACCGTTTGAAATAGAAGAGAGCGGGGCACTCGGCGAAGCGCTTACACAAATAAGTGAGCGCAAAGTAATCCTTAAAGTGGTCACTCGTGGTGAGCGTGCGCAATACTTACAACTGGCCAATAAAAATGCATTAAACAGTATTGCGGTTAAACAAAGTACCCAAGACTCTATTAATAAACGTTATGCACAATTAAAAGCAACACTGCGACTTGACGATATTACCCGAATGGAGTGTTTTGATATAAGCCACACCATGGGGGAGAACACCGTTGCAAGTTGTGTTGTATTTGACTCACAAGGCCCAAATACAAAAGAGTATAGGCGCTACAACGTAACAGGTATTACAGGTGGCGATGATTATGCTGCAATGGAATTTGCACTTAACAAGCGCTATAACAAGTTAGTAGACGAAGACAAAATTCCAGACGTTATCTTTATTGATGGCGGTAAGGGGCAGTTAGGACGCGCTGAGCAGTACTTTTCTAATTGGCCGCACACTAAAATGCCTTTATTAGTCGGTGTTGCAAAAGGAACGAGTCGTAAACCCGGTCTTGAAACACTATTGATTGATGGTGGACGCAAAACCATTCCGATGGATTCAGATGCGCCTGCGCTTCATTTGATTCAGCATATACGTGATGAGTCTCACCGTTTTGCTATTGCAGGGCATCGTAATAAACGACAAAAACAACGTACACAATCACTACTAGAAGAAATAAATGGAGTAGGTTCTAAGCGTCGCCAAACATTATTAAAATATTTAGGGGGCATGCAGGGTGTAAAAGCTGCTAATATAGAACAGTTAAAGAAAGTTCCTGGGATCAGCCCTGACATGGCTGAGAAGATATTTAACCATTTGCATGACAAGGGCTAGCCCTACATGCGAATATAGCAAAAAAGACATATCCAAGTAGTTATGTGGAATATTCCAAACACACTCACAACATTTAGACTTTTTCTTATCCCCGTTTTTTTGGTGATATTTTATTTGCCTTATAGCTGGGCTTTTTTTGCTGCCGCCTTTATTTTTTGGCTTGCATCGATCACCGATATATTAGACGGTTATTTGGCAAGAAAGCTTGAGCAATCAACTCCTTTTGGTGCTTTTTTAGATCCTGTTGCTGACAAAGTAATGGTATGTGCTGCACTTGTAGCGTTATCTGATCAGTACCAGTCAATGTATATGACAATACCTGCTCTTATTATAATAAGCCGTGAAATTATCATATCTGCACTTCGTGAATGGATGGCAGAGCAGGGTAAGCGTGGTAATGTAGCTGTATCAAATATGGGTAAAATAAAGACGGCTGCACAAATGTTAGCCATTATCGGTTTGATTTGGCAATATGATACGTGGATGAACTATTTAAGTTTTGGACTACTGTACATTGCGACCTTTTTAACCTTGAGTTCTATGATGCAATATTTACGTGCAGCATGGGGGGAATTGACTAAAAATTGACTCTAAATGTATAATAACGCACCGTTTTAGATAAAAAACAAGCAAACAGTTCAAAACTAGCATTTTTTGTATTGACGCGTTTAATAATCTCTGTAGAATGCGTCCGTGTTGAGAGGGCATAGCCCCCGAGATAAACAAAACGGTAATTAATCAGTTACCTGAATGTTCACATAAATCATCATGTGCTAATTCAAATAACTGATAAATAAAATGCGGTACTAGCTCAGTTGGTAGAGCGCGACCTTGCCAAGGTCGAGGTCACGAGTTCGAGCCTCGTGTACCGCTCCAAGTTTATCTCAAGGTTATTACTCCAGTATTGGGGCGGAATGGCAGAGTGGCCATGCACCGGATTGCAAATCCGTTTACCTCGGTTCGACTCCGGGTTCCGCCTCCATTTCAACACTCCACACGCTTTAATTAGCAAACTCGATGCCCGAGTGGTGGAATTGGTAGACACAAGGGATTTAAAATCCCTCGACTAACAAGTCGTGCCGGTTCAAGTCCGGCCTCGGGCACCACTTTGTGGTTTAATTACATTACCAAGTGTAATTTGTAAAATGGTTAATTTAGAATTAATATGATGCGGTACTAGCTCAGTTGGTAGAGCGCGACCTTGCCAAGGTCGAGGTCACGAGTTCGAGCCTCGTGTACCGCTCCATATTAGCTGGATACATTTAGGCGGAATGGCAGAGTGGCCATGCACCGGATTGCAAATCCGTTTACCTCGGTTCGACTCCGGGTTCCGCCTCCATATAATTTACTCCACACGCTTTAATTAGCAAACTCGATGCCCGAGTGGTGGAATTGGTAGACACAAGGGATTTAAAATCCCTCGACTAACAAGTCGTGCCGGTTCAAGTCCGGCCTCGGGCACCACTTTGTGGTTTAATTACATTACCAAGTGTAATTTGTAAAATGGTTAATTTAGAATTAATATGATGCGGTACTAGCTCAGTTGGTAGAGCGCGACCTTGCCAAGGTCGAGGTCACGAGTTCGAGCCTCGTGTACCGCTCCATATTAGTTTTATCCACTTGCTTTTAATAGCAAACTCGATGCCCGAGTGGTGGAATTGGTAGACACAAGGGATTTAAAATCCCTCGACTAACAAGTCGTGCCGGTTCAAGTCCGGCCTCGGGCACCACTTTAAATTATTTTACCAAGATGATTTGAAGTTGATAAAACAGTATTTTGCGGTACTAGCTCAGTTGGTAGAGCGCGACCTTGCCAAGGTCGAGGTCACGAGTTCGAGCCTCGTGTACCGCTCCAAATTATCTGGATACATTTAGGCGGAATGGCAGAGTGGCCATGCACCGGATTGCAAATCCGTTTACCTCGGTTCGACTCCGGGTTCCGCCTCCATATAATTTACTCCACACGCTTTAATTAGCAAACTCGATGCCCGAGTGGTGGAATTGGTAGACACAAGGGATTTAAAATCCCTCGACTAACAAGTCGTGCCGGTTCAAGTCCGGCCTCGGGCACCATCTCTTTATTAAGCGCTCTGCTTAAAAAATCTAATAAATCTTCTAATATCTATAAAATATCCGGTAAAAATCCTGATTTATCATTTTTATGTTTTCTATGATTTATATTATCTTGATATGCACTATTTTATGCATGGTCTACCCAATAATAGCGTTGTGTGATAGTTCATTGAGAGTTTGTATATCTATCGTATTAAAGATATATATGAGTAAGCATAATGTAATATTTCCAAACCCAATCCTATAGCGCCTCAAATAAACCAGCCATGCAATCCTTAGCGACACACAGTACTTAATGCTAATGAATACACTTTGAACTGAACTAAGCGTCATAGACTTATGATACCAACCAGTAAAGTAGGCCATTAGCTTTAAAAAATTCAAAACAGTAAAGCAATCTACACCTCGAGAGCAAATAACCTTGAAAGCAAAGTTCAAACACCTATGTGCTGGTAGCATAAAGTAATACCAATCTGCTTATATATGGGGTCTATTTAAGGTTAAGGAAATTACGCTAGATTTAGGCAAAAATTTTTGTATCTAGTGTTCTAAATAAAAATTTTTAACGACGTTATAGTGCAATTTAATTCGTTAAATTACTCAGAGATTTATGCAGGTTGGTATAGTTGTCGAATTGGTTACTAACACATGCTCATTGGAAGTTAAAAATCGCGGGTAAGAGTAAGTCTAGAGTTATGGTGAGAACTTCAAATAGGTAAACAATAAAGTGCTTATGCATAATGCAGAGCTGTGGGCATTAAGCATCTGTTTTTGTAGGTTGTCTTATCTAGGCTGATAATCAGATAATGTCTATACAGTTCTTATCGTCCGTAACAGCTTTTACTTATAAATGATCGAGTGCTATGTGTCAGGACTTTTTATTTTTAGAACTAAAAAAGCGAGCCGTAGCTCTAATGCCGTTCACTTAAGGTGGACGGCTTTTTTATTTCTAGCGTACCGCTGTGGTCTTGGGTTGACTGAACGAGG
>NZ_WTKS01000086.1:0-444 GCF_011378625.1 Pseudoalteromonas sp. c7(2019)
GTAAAAAAGCACTTGATTTAGCAATAATCAAAAGGTTCACAATACAAGACGGAAGGTTAGAACGGAAACTTGGAGTTCGTCATTTTAGATCACCTCCTGACTCAAGTATTATCCATAATAATCTTATGATCAGCAGCCCATTACCTTCTGTAAGGTTTCCACTTTGGCATATTTGTAGTAATACTAATTGTCAGAAAATGAAGATGAGTTCTCCAACATCAGAAGATGAGCTTAAATGTAATAGTTGCAGTGCAATAATGTATCAATCAAGATTTATTAGTGTGTGTCCAGCAGGCCATATTCAAGATTTCCCTTGGTTTGATTGGTTAAATGCACATAATAATTCAACTTGTAATGAAGATACCTGTGAGTTAAAGATGATTGGTACTGGTAGTTCCTCTAGTGCTGGTATCAAGATCAAATGTATTACTCATAACTCAAGGG
>NZ_WTKS01000087.1:0-243 GCF_011378625.1 Pseudoalteromonas sp. c7(2019)
ATTACATCTGATGTGATATCTAGACCACGATGTGCAGGCTGGCAATGTAAAATATGTTTAATGCCGGTATTATCAAGCAATGCTTGGTTAATTTGGAATGGCATAAATTTAGCTTTAATTTGTTCTAGTGGTGTATCGTCGCCCATTGATAACCAAGTGTCACCATAAACAACATCATAACCTTTAATATCGTCGATATTATTTGTCACAGTGATCGTCGCGCCAGTTTCTTTTGCGATTTCT
>NZ_WTKS01000088.1:0-206 GCF_011378625.1 Pseudoalteromonas sp. c7(2019)
TTCTATCATGCTACAAATTTTGAGCATTTTAGCATCACTGGCAATTAAACCATTTAACATAGATTCTTGTTGATTGCTCAGCTGGCGATTTTGTTCTTCTAAATGATAAATATGAAAAGCACGTTGAACGATGAGATCTAATGTATCTGGGTCTACTGGTTTAGCATAAAAATCATAAGAGCCCAGCTTAACAGCTTGCATTGCAT
>NZ_WTKS01000089.1:0-208 GCF_011378625.1 Pseudoalteromonas sp. c7(2019)
GAGTTGTAGGAGATAGTTGTTCTCACTTCAAAACTCACAACGCAGTTAGGGGGGATTTTAACCAGCAAGAATGATCACCTTATTAATTCTTTTGGTATTATTATTCCTATACTTAATTTCTACACTTTACCTTTCCGCCTACTGTTTATCTATTAGCCTGCTGATAGAGGTTAACTTCTTAAGCATTTTATAAAACCTACATTTTTAA
>NZ_WTKS01000090.1:0-200 GCF_011378625.1 Pseudoalteromonas sp. c7(2019)
TATATATATTTTTATCTACAGGCAAACTTTCATTATTAATTTCGCTAGCTAATAATTCTGCTAATAAAGGTGCACTGCACAATCCGCGCGATCCTAATCCTGTTAATAAAAAAACGTCTGATAATGTTTTTATGTTTTCGGTAGTTGTCTTACCAAGTTGATAATCGTGTTTCAGTTGATCGTAATCAGTTAATGCCCCG
>NZ_WTKS01000091.1:0-437 GCF_011378625.1 Pseudoalteromonas sp. c7(2019)
ATATCTTCCGCATCAACATAAGGCGGGTTAGACACAATTAGGTCGTATTTCTCATTTTCAATACCACTAAATAGGTCAGATTGAATTGGGAATACTTGTTGTGACACACCATGATTTTGAATATTGATATCGGCGACTTCTAACGCCTCTTCAGACAAATCAACCGCATCAACTTCTGCATCAGGGAAAGCATAAGCACAAGCAATGGCAATACAACCGCTACCAGTACATAAATCTAAAATACGTTTTGGTGGTGTTTTTACCCAAGGTTCAAATTTGGCTTCGATTAGTCCAGCAATCGGAGAACGAGGCACTAATGTCCGTTCATCAACATAAAACTCTAACCCTGCAAACCATGCACTATTGGTTAAATAAGGTACAGGAATACGTTGTTCAATACGAATCACAACTAATTCAACTAACATTTGACGCTCACG
>NZ_WTKS01000092.1:0-201 GCF_011378625.1 Pseudoalteromonas sp. c7(2019)
GAACTTATTCTTTGTATTTTCAAATTCAAGCTCTATAATCTGAGTTAACTGATTTATAAATAATCTAATGCACTAACGCAATTATGCACTTGATTCAGTAATTACAATATTATTAGCTAGAAAAAGGCAAGTTAGGGGAAACCTTAATACGCAAAACCACCGGCCTGTAGATTAACGTCAATGGCAGCGGAGTTACCGAGG
>NZ_WTKS01000093.1:0-203 GCF_011378625.1 Pseudoalteromonas sp. c7(2019)
CCGATATTGTCAGTAATAATCTAAGTGCAATGATTGAGCAAGTCAAAACAAAAAAAGCTCAACCTATTTTAATGCAACTTAGAGTGCCGACAAACTATGGAAAACGTTATGGTGATGCATTCTCTAGTATCTACCCTTCATTAAGTGAAGAAAAAGATATCCCTCTCATGCCATTTTTCTTGGAATATGTGATTACTAAACCT
>NZ_WTKS01000094.1:0-429 GCF_011378625.1 Pseudoalteromonas sp. c7(2019)
GAATGGCGCATTAGAAGCATCAAATGTCAATTTAAGTAGTGAGTTAACGAGCCTAATTAACTTACAACGTAGTTTTGAAATGCAAATAAAAATGATGAAAAAAGCGGAAGAAATGGATGAAAGTTCAGACACGTTATTAAGAGTTGTTTAAGTCATTTTATCTGCATTAACAAATAATTAAGGGGAAAGGTATGCATTCTGCATTATGGATCAGTAAAACAGGGTTAGATGCGCAGCAAACTAACGTTGCCACCATTTCAAATAACTTAGCCAATGCGAGTACGGTTGGCTTTAAAAAGAGCCGTGCTATTTTTGAAGATCTTTTGTACCAAAATGTTAACCAACCTGGCGCAAATGCAACACAAAATACCAAACTTCCTTCAGGTTTAATGATGGGGTCGGGTGCCAAAGTGGTCGCAGTGCAAAAAA